>NZ_JBQLZP010000428.1:0-4986 GCF_052168335.1 Roseicyclus sp.
CGCCGCGCGACCGGGCGGCCTACCTCCTGCCCATCGCGTCTCTCGCCGCGCTCACCTGCGTCATCGGGTTCTTCCCCGAGCCCTTCGTGGCCTTCGCCGAGCGTTCGGCCGACCAGCTCCTCGATCCGAGCGACTACATCGCGACCGTCCTCGGCGGCGAGGCGCCTCCGACGAACGAGGTCGCATTCCTGGAGGCGGGCGAATGAACATCTTCACGCTCAACATCGTGCTGGCGGTCGCCTGGGCCGCGCTGACGGGGAACTTCACGCTCACCGGCCTTCTCGTCGGCTTCGCGCTGGGTTCGGCCGCGCTCTACCTCGCGAAGCCGCTCTTCCCGGGCTGCGACCGCTACTTCAACCGCGTGTGGCGCTGGGTGAAGCTCTGCGTCCTGTTCCTCTACGAACTGGTGGTCAGCTCGGTGCAGGTGGTCTGGGACGTGCTGACGCCGCAGCACAAGGCGCGGCCGGGCGTGATCTCCATGCCGCTCGACGTGGAGGGCGAGATGGGCATCCTGATGGTGACGAACCTCATCTCGCTGACGCCCGGCACGCTCTCGCTCGACGTGACGGACGACGGGAAGACGCTCTACGTCCACGCGATGTTCGCCGACGACCCCGAGGCGCTCAGGGCGCAGATGAAGAACGGCATGGAGCGCTGGGTGATCGAGGCGCTGGAGTGACGGACATGGACATACTCGGAACCGCCATCGACATCTCCTTCATCCTCGTGATGCTCGGCGTCGCCTTCGCCTTCGTGCGGCTCATCAAGGGGCCGAGCCTGTCGGACCGGATCGTCGCGCTCGACATGATGACGGTGCTCATCGTCTCGTTCTGCGGGCTCTACGCCATCCTTTCGGAGGACACGGCCTTCGTCGACGTGGCGATCGTGCTGGCGCTGGTGGGCTTTCTCGCAACCGTCGCGCTCGCCCGCTTCGTCGAGCGGCGCGTCGTCCGCCGCGACGACCGGCGCCTCGCCGAGGTGCCGCCCGCCGAACATCCGCAACCGCAGGCGGAGGACCGCACATGATCCTCGAGTACCTCATGGCCGGGCTCATCGTCCTCGGCGGCTTCTTCTGCTTCGTCGCGGGGCTGGGCGTCCTGCGGTTGCCCGACGTGCTGATCCGTATGCACGCATCGACCAAGGCCGGCACGCTAGGCTCGGGCCTGATCCTGGCCGCCGTCGCGATCTATTTCGCGGATACCGCGACCACGACGCGGGCTCTGGCGACGATCCTCTTCCTGCTCTTCACCGCCCCCGTCGCGGCGCACATGATCGGACGCGCGGCCTTCCGATCGGGCATCGCGCTCTGGAAGACGGAGATCGAGAAGGGCGCGGAGGAGAAGCTCCGCCGCTGAGCCTTCAGGTCTGAAGGAAGTCGTGCCGTCCGTCGGGGCGGAAGGCGCAGGCCGTAAGCCGCCCCGTGCGCCATGCGGCGGTGTCGAGCGCGACGCGCCCCTCCTCGAAGAGCGGCTCGGCCCGCTCGACATGGCCGTGGGCGATCCAGACGCCGTCGGCGCGGGGCACCGCCTCGAACTCGGGGTGTCCCCAGAGAAGCACGCGCGCGCTCTGGCCTTCCATCGTGTGGACCGGGTCGGCGCCCGCATGGACGGCCCAGAGGTTGCCCGAATTCCAGCTGAGCGGCAGGCCCGCGAGCCATTCTTCCAGCCCCTCGGGCATCGCCTTGCGCAAGACGGCTGCGGCGGTGCGGAACGCGTCGGGGTCGGCGCCTGCCGCCAGCGGCTCGGGATCGACGCGGAAGCTCCGGAGCGTCTCGGTCCCGCCGGCGCGCAGCCAGCGCCTGCCGCGCGTCACCGGATCGGCGAGGAAGTCGAGCATCATCCGCTCGTGGTTGCCCATCAGGCAGACGACGTTTTCGGGGAAGTCGCGCGACAGCTCGCGCAGCCGGGCCAGCGCCTCGGCGCTTTCGCGTCCATGATCGACATAGTCGCCGAGGAAGACCAGCCGGGGATTGCCCGCGCCGCTGCCGCCGATATGCGCGTCGATCAGTTCGAGCATCAGCTCGAGGAGGTCCGCACGTCCGTGAACGTCGCCCACCACGTAGGTCGGGCGATCCGGGCGCGGCAGGTCGAGCGCCGCCGCGCCCCCGGGCTCGGGCGTGGCGTCGGGCCGATCCTTCCGGCCGAGGAGCGAGCGGACGGTGCGCAGCATGCGCCTCAGGTGCGCGCTCGGCCACCGATTGGCAAGGGAGAAGCCGCCCACTCGCGCGATCCCGCGGCGCCCCGTGTCCGGGGTGCCCTAATCCCGCGCGCGGAGCACCCGCGCGGGCCGTGCCGACAGCGGGCGGAGCGCGAAGGCGAGGCCCGCGATCAGCGTGGCGAGCGCGCCACCGATCACGATGGCGAGCGCCGAGACCGGCTCGAACCGGTAGGAGGTGTCCATCACGAAGGTCGTGACGCTCCAGCCGCCGAGCGCGCCCGCCGCGATGGCGACGAGGCCCGCCGCCGCGCCCAGAAGCGCCGAGCGGAGCGCGAAGCTCGCCAGGATCTTCGAGCGCGCCGCGCCCACTGTCTTGAGCACCGCCGCCTCGAAGACGCGCCCCCGCTCGCCCGCCGCCGCCGCGCCGATCAGCACGATGAACCCGGTGAGCAGCGTCGCCGCCGCGCCGTAGGAGGTTGCGGCCGCCAGGCTGCGAAGCGCCTCGGCCACTTGGTCGATGGCGTCGCGCACGCGGATCGCGGTGATGTTGGGCGCCGCACCCGCGACGTCGCGCAGGATCGCGGCCTCGGCCGCCTCCTCGGCGTAGACGGTCGCGATATGGGTGTGCGGCGCGCCGGCCAGCGCGTTCTGCGACATGGTCAGGATGAAGCCGATGCCCGCGTTCTCGAATTCCACCTCGCGGAGCGCGGCGATGGTCGCGGTGATGTCGCGCCCGAGGATGTTGACGGTGATCTCGTCGCCCACGCCCAGGCCGATCTCCTGCGCCTCCTCCGCCGCGAAGGCGACGAGGGGCGGCCCGGCGTAGTCGTCGGGCCACCATTCGCCCGCGACGATCTCCTCCGCCGGCGGCGCGGTCGGCAGGTAGGTCACGCCCCGGTCGCCCTGGATCACCCAGTGGTCGCCCGCCACGTCCGCCGCCCGCACGCCGTTGATCCGCGTGAGGACGCCCCTGAGCATCGGCGCGGTGTCGACGCGGGAGACGGCCGGGTCGTTCTGCACCCGGTCGAGGAAGGGCTCGAGCTGGTCGGGCTGGATGTCCACGAAGAAATAGGTCGGCGCCACTTCGGGCAGGTCGCGCTGGATCGCGGCGCGGAGGTTCGCGTCGATCTGGCCCACGGCAGCCAGCACCGCGAGGCCGAGGCCGAGGGAGAGGACCACCGAGGTCGCCTCCGACCCGGGCCCGCCGACAGCGCCGAGCGCGGTGCGGAGCGCGGTGCGCCCCCGGACCCAGCGGCTGCGCGCGGCGCGGCGCGAGAGCGCCCGGATGAGCCGCGCCGACAGCGCCAGCAGGAGGAGCGCGCCGAGGATGCCCGCCGCCGTCCCGAGCGCGAGTTCCGGTATCCCCGAGAGCGTGACGGCGAGCGCCACCAGCGCCACCGACAGCCCCGCGACGACGGCGAGCCAGAGCGGGCGCGGCAGGCTGCGCGAGGGACCGGAGGCATCGCGGTAGAGGGCGGCGGCGCGCACCTGCTCGGTCCGGGCGAGCGGCCAGAGCGTGAAGATGAGCGCCGTCAGCAGACCGTAGAGCGCGGCTTCGGCCAGCGGTGCGGGGTAGACCGACACGGCGATCGGCACCGGCAGCCGCGCCTCGATCACCGGCGCGAGCGCCAGCGGGATGACCGCGCCGAGCGCCACGCCCATCCCGATCCCCACCAGCGTCAGGAGGCCGATCTGCGCGAAGTAGGCGGTAAAGATCGTCCGCGCCTCGGCCCCGAGGGTCCTCAGCGTCGCGATGGTGGCGATCTTGCCGTCGAGATAGGCGCGCACGGCCGAGGAGACGCCGATCCCCCCCACGGCGAGGCCCGCGAGGCCGACGAGGACGAGGAAGGCGCCGATGCGCTCGACGAATTCCTGCACGCCCGGCGCGCCGTTCCGGCTGTCGCGCCAGCGCATGCCGCTGTCGGCGAAGAGCGCCTCCGCCTCCGCCTCCAGCGCGGCGAGGTCGGAACTGGCGGGCAGGCGCAGGCGATAATCCGTGTCGAAGAGCGTTCCGGGCGCGAGCAGGCCCGAGGCCTCCAGCGCGTCGAGCCGCACGATGGAACGCGGCCCGAGCGCGAAGCCGCCCGCCGCACCGTCGGGCTCGCCTTCCAGCACGGCGCGGAGCTCGAAATCCTGCGTGCCGAGGCGGACGGCGTCGCCCACGGACAGCGCGAGGCGGTCGACCAGAAGCCGCTGCATCACGATGCCCGGAAGCTCCCGTTGCGCGAGCGCCTCGTCGAGGGGCATGGGCGGATCGAGCACGACATCGCCATAGAGCGGATAGGCGCCGTCCACGCCGCGCACCTGCGTCAGCGCGCGCTCGGTCTCGCCGTCCCGCTCGAGACTGACCATGGAACGGAAGTCGACCGTCTCCGACAGGCGCGCGGCCACGCGCTCCATGAAGGCGCGTTCGGCGTCGCTCGCGAAACGGTAGGTGAAGCTCATCTCGGCGTCGCCGCCGAGAATGCTGGCCCCTTCCCGGTCGAGGCCCTGCTGGATCGCCTCGCGCACGGAGCCGACGGCCGCGATGGCCGCGACCCCGAGGGCGAGACAGGCGAGGAAGATGCGGAAACCGCGGAGCCCGCCGCGCAACTCTCGCCCCGCGATGCGGAGGGCGACGCTCACTCGGCGGCCTCCCGGAGGCCTGTCGCCACCCGCCCGTCGCGAAGCCGCACCTCCCGGTCGCAGCGCGCGGCGAGTTCGGGCGCGTGCGTCACGAGGATCAGCGTCGCCCCGTGGCGGTCGCGCAGCTCCATCAGGAGTTTCACGATGGCCTCGCCGGTCGTCCCGTCGAGGTTGCCCGTGGGCTCGTCGGCGAGCAGGATCGCG
>NZ_JBQLZP010000429.1:0-8326 GCF_052168335.1 Roseicyclus sp.
CGCAGCCCGCGCCGACCGAAGCCGAGATCGACGATTCGCTCGCAACGCATGTCTTCTACGAGGTCTACCGCGAGCCCTCGCAGGCCGTCACGCAGGCCGCGCGCGACACGCTCGACGGGATCGAGACGCGCGTGGGTCTCTACCGCTTCCTCGACCTTTCGCTC
Source organism: Roseicyclus sp. (assembly GCF_052168335.1). Lineage (GTDB taxonomy): Bacteria > Pseudomonadota > Alphaproteobacteria > Rhodobacterales > Rhodobacteraceae > Roseibacterium. The sequence goes on from NZ_JBQLZP010000429.1 coordinate 165, forward strand.
GACGGGCTGTCGCTCGCCTCGATCTACTTCCTGGCGGCCATCGGCCTCGCCATCACCTTCGGCGTCATGGGCGTCATCAACATGGCGCATGGCGAGTTCATCATGATCGGCGCCTACACCGGCTATGTCGTGCAGACGATCGTGCCCGACTACACGCTCAGCATCGCCATCGCGATTCCGCTGGCCTTCGCCGTGACCTTCGGTGGCGGCGTCGCGATGGAGCGGCTGGTGATCCGCTGGCTCTATCACCGGCCGCTCGAGACGCTGCTCGCGACCTTCGGCATCTCCATCGCGCTCCAGCAGATCGTGCGGCAGATCTTCGGAACGCAGGCCCGGCCGCTCACGCCGCCCGAATGGCTGGCGGGGTCGGTCTCGCTGAACGACGTTGTCTCCATCAGCTCGATCCGCATCGCGATCTTCCTTCTCGGCGTGGTCTTCTTCGTGCTGTTGTGGCTGATCCTGAACCGCACGCGGCTGGGCCTCGAGGTGCGGGCGGTCACGCAGAACCCGCGCATGGCGGCCTCCATGGGGATCAACCCGGACCGAATCAACATGCTGACCTTCGGCCTCGGTTCGGGCATCGCGGGGATCGCGGGGGTGGCCATCGGCCTCTTCGCGCAGGTCGTGCCCGACCTCGGCTCGAACTACATCGTGCAGAGCTTCATGACCGTGGTGGTCGGCGGCGTCGGCAACATCTTCGGCACGCTCATCGGGGCGGGCATGATCGGCGGCCTCCAGAAGTTCATCGAGTGGCTGAACCCGACGAACACGCTGGCCGCGCAGACCTACATGATCCTCTTCGTGATCCTGTTCATCCAGTTCCGCCCGAGGGGCATCATCGCCCTCCGGGGCCGCGCGGCGGGGGATTGAGATGGAAGGCTCGATCTTCACGCGCAACCGCTCGGTCCCGATCTTCATCGCGGTGCTGACGCTGCTCGTGCTCGGCGTGACCGTGATGTCGGAGGCCTACGGCACCGGCGCCATATCGGTCAGCTTCACCAAGGTGCTGGGCATGACGCTGTGCCTGTGCCTCGCCGCGCTCGCCATGGACCTCGTCTGGGGCTATTGCGGCATCCTCTCGCTCGGGCATTTCGCCTTCTTCGGGCTCGGCGGCTACGTGATCGGCATGTGGCTGATGACCGCCCGCACCGAGACCGTGGTCCGCGCCAGCCTCGAGGGCAGCGCGATCCCTCCCACGGACGCCGAGATCAGCACGGCGACCGCGCTCCAGATCTTCTCGGTCGTTGGGGCGGAGGACTGGCCCTGGATGTGGGCGGCCTCGGACAGCCTGTTCCTGAGCCTTCTGCTGGTGGTGCTGGTGCCGGGGCTCCTCGCGCTCGTCTTCGGCTGGCTCGCCTTCCGAAGCCGGGTCACGGGCGTCTACCTCTCGATCCTGACGCAGGCCATGACGCTGGCGCTGTCGCTGTATCTCTTCCAGAACGACACCGGGCTTCGGGGAAACAATGGCCTCTCGGGCCTCCAGAACATCCCCGGGCTGGAAACGGTCGGGCAGGATCGCATCTCGATCTGGTTCTTCTGGGCCTCCGCTGTCGCGCTCGCCCTCGCCTATGTCGGTGCGGCATGGCTGGTCTCGGGCAAGTTCGGCAACATCGTGCGCGGCATCCGCGACGACGAGCAGCGCGTGCGCTTCCTCGGCTACCGGGTCGAGGCCTACAAGCTCTTCGTCTTCACGCTGACGGGTATCCTCTGCGGGATCGCGGGCGCGCTCTACTATCCGCAGGCGGGCATCATCAACCCCGACGAGATCGCGCCCATCGCCTCGATCTACCTCGCGGTCTGGGTCGCCATCGGCGGGCGCGGGCGGCTCTACGGGGCCGTGATCGGGGCGGCGGTCGTGTCGCTCCTGTCCACCTACTTCACCGGGGGGCGCGCGCCCGACATCGACCTCGGCTTCTACGAGATCGAGTGGGTGGACTGGTGGCCGGTGCTGCTCGGCCTCGGCTTCGTCCTCGTCACGCTCTTCGCGCCCAAGGGGCTGGGCGGTCTCGTCGACACCATCGTGCGGAAGGAGCGGCCATGAACACGCTTCTCGAAGTGCAGGGCATCTCCGTCACGTTCGACGGCTTCCGCGCCATCAACAACCTCAGCTTCGTCATCGGCCTGCCCGAGATGCGAGCGGTCATCGGGCCGAACGGGGCGGGCAAGACGACCTTCATGGACATCGTCACCGGCAAGACGCGGCCCGACACGGGCAGCGTGCGCTGGGGCGAGCTCGGTCATTCGCTCCTGTCCATGTCGGAGGCTCAGATCGCGCAGGCGGGCATCGGCCGCAAGTTCCAGCGGCCTACCGTCTTCGAGGAGCAGAGCGTTTGGGACAACCTCCGCGTCGCGCTGAAGAAGCCGCGCGGACCGCTCTCGGCGCTGTTCGACCGGGTGACGGCGGCCGACCGCGAGCGGATCGCCGAGATCGCGGCCGAGATCGGCCTGTCCGAGCATCTCGGGAGGCCCGCCGGAATACTTAGCCATGGACAGAAGCAATGGCTGGAGATCGGGATGCTGCTGGCGCAGGACCCGAAGCTGCTGCTGGTCGACGAGCCCGCCGCCGGCATGACCACCGAGGAGCGGGAGCATACGACCGCGCTTCTCAAGCGGCTCGCGACAAGCCATGCGGTCGTGGTGGTCGAGCACGACATGGAATTCGTCCGCCGCCTCGACTGCCGGGTGACCGTGCTGCACGAGGGGTCGGTCCTGGCCGAAGGCTCGCTCGATCACGTCATGGCGGACGAGCGCGTCATCGAAGTCTACCTGGGGCGCTGAGATGCTGGAAACCCGCAACCTGACGCTCCACTACGGCGGAAGCCAGATCCTGAACGGCGTGTCCCTGACCGCGCAGAAGGGCGAAGTCACCTGCGTCATGGGCACGAACGGCGTGGGCAAGACCTCGCTGATGAAGGCGATCTCGGGCACGCATCAACGCTCGGGCGGCGAGGTGATCTTCGAGGGCATGGCGCTGCCGAAGCTGCCCGCCCACAGGCTCGCGCAGATGGGCGTGGGCTACGTGCCCCAGGGCCGCATGATCTTCCCGCTCCTGACCGTGCGCGAGAACCTGGAGACCGGGCTCGCCTGCCTGCCCAAGGCCGAGCGCGCCGTGCCCGACCGCATCTACGAGATGTTCCCCGTCCTGAAGGAGATGCAGAACCGGCGCGGCGGCGACCTCTCGGGCGGACAGCAGCAGCAACTCGCCATCGGCCGCGCGCTGGTGACGCGGCCGAAGCTCCTCCTCATGGACGAGCCGACGGAGGGCATCCAGCCCAACATCATCCAGCTCATCGGCCGGGTGATCGAACAGCTCCGCGCCGAGGGCGAGATGGCGATCGTGCTGGTGGAGCAGTATTTCGACTTCGCCTACACCCTCGCAGACCGGTTCTACGTCCTCAGCCGGGGGGCGACGGTGTTCTCCGCGAAGAAGGCCGACACGACGCGCGAGGCGGTGCAGTCGGCCTTCAGCCTTCAGAGCTGACGCTCGAGGAAGGACGGCACGCAGGCCTCGAGCCCCGCGGGCAGGACCAGCCATGCCCCCGCCGCGTAGAGCCGCGCCACGAGGTCCGGCGCATCGCCCCGGAGCGTGACGGAAACCGCAGAGCCCGCCGTCACCGTCACGTCGGCAGGCAGCGCCGCGAGCAGCGTCTCGGACGGGAACGGCACGAAAGCCGCAGGCGCCTCGCCGCCCGCGCGCAGGACGAGCGCCAGCACCGCGATCCACGCCACCAGCGCGACCGGAAGGGCGAGGAGAAGCCCCCGGATCGTCCTGCGCAGCCCCGCCTCAGTAGTCATGGACATGCTCCAGCCCGAGCCCCCGCGCCGGAAGACCGCGCAGAGCGTCGCCCAGATCGGCCACCGGAACAAGGAAGAGGTGCCGCGTCTCGGGGTGGCCCTGGCGGGGAAGGTCGGCGAGCGCGCCCTGCGCCTTGGCGGCGTTCGACAGGGCGCTGAACATGATCGTGTCGTTTCCCGCGATGTCGACGAAGTCGGCCCCCTCCGCCGCCCAATCCTCAAGGATGTGCGTCAGCGCCCGGTAGCGCGGCGTCTCGACCTCGATCCCCTCGTCGATCTCGCGCAGGACCGTGACGCCCTCGACCGCCCCGAGACGCTCGGGCGAGAGGCCCCGCACCACCATCTGGAGCGTCAGGTCGTCCGCCCCCGTCGCGGCGACGGCCCCGGCGATCGCCCCGGCATAGGCGGCGCGCGCGCGATGCTCGAGCCCGAGGGCAAGCGCCCGCTCCCGGTCGCGGAGACTGCCGGTGGAGGCGGCGTCGAGCGCCGCGGCATCGGCGCGGAAATCGTAGCGGTACCACGGCACCTGTTGCAGGAAGACGGCGTAGGCGGCCGCCTGCTCGGCCGAGAGATCGTCGAGCGGCGCCCTCTCCGCCCCGCGCAGCAGCGTCGCCGCCCGTCCCACACTCTCCTCGTAGGCGGCCTTCATCAGCATCTCGAAGGTGAAGGACACCCCGATCACGTGGACGAGTTGGCGCGTCGCGGTGTCGATCTCGCCCAGGGCCGCGCTTTCCCCCGTCAGCGTGCAGAGCGTGCTCCAGTAGCCGCCGATCGCCGCGAGATAGCCGAAGTCGTGCGGGTCGCCTTGCCGGATCACCTCGGCGTAGTCGTCGTAGGCATGGACGATGTGCCACTCGGGATAGGTAAGCAGCGTCCGCACCTCGGGCCGCGTCTCGCCCGAGAGCGGCGCGGCGGGCGCAGGCACGGCATCGCCCCGGCACATGGTCTCGACGTAGGCGACGGGCGCCGCGAGGCCGACGCCAAGCAGCACGACGGCGAGGATGAGACGCCGCAGGAGACGGCCGAGCCACCTCATGCCCGGCGGGCCGAGACGATCCCGGCCGCCAGCGCGACGCCGCCGAGCAGGAGATGCGGCAGGTTCGCCGCGATGCGGAGCGGCGAGAGGCTGAACCCCAGAGACTCGTTGGTGAAGATCCCGAAGTCGAGGAAGCCCCAGCCGGCCAGGATGCCGAAGCCGCCGTCGCCGAGATAGGCCGCGCCGAACAGGAGCAGGAAGATCCGCGCCGCCCGCACCGAGACTAGCGCCGCCACCAGCGCCCAGAGCGCCGAGGCGAGGTGCAGCGCGTCGTCGAAGACGTCGAGCGCGAAGACCCCGAAGGCGAGGCCGGTGTCGTCGGTCAGGCCGGGGATGTAGTTGATCGAGGCCACCGCCAGCAGGATCGCGGCATAGGCGAAACAGATCTTGCGTTCTAAGCTCACAGCGCCTCCAGGTAGCTGTCCCACAGGTTGTTGCGCAGCACGCGCCCCGGATCGAGCGCGCGCTTGGCCTCGGCGAATTCCGCTGCGCGGGGATAGGCGCGGGCGAACTGGTCGGGCCGCGCGTGCGGCCGGTAGGGCAGGTAGTAGCTTCCCCCGATGGCGAGAATGCGGTCGATCAGGGCCTCGGTCATGCGGCGGTGATCGGCCTCGGCGCGCGCGGTCTTCTCCTGCGTGAAGGACATGACGGCGGCGATGCGTGGCGTCGGCGAATGCGCGAGCACGCTGACCGGGTCGGCGTCGACGTAGCGGAGCGTCACGTTCAGGAACTCGGCGAAGGCGTCGGGGATCACGGCGCGGCAGGCCTCGAGGAAACCGTCGAAGGCCTCGGACGGGACGAAATACTCGTGCAGGATGTCGACGCGCCCCGGATCGCGGTCGTCCAGCGTGACCACCGGCTCGTTCATCAGCGAGTTGCGTGTGCTCTCGCCCGCGATGCGGGGGGCGAGGCCCGCCTCCACCCACCAGCGCCAGCGCTTCATGCCCTCGCGGCCCACCTGCGCGCGGTAGACGCGCGAGGCGAGGTGCGAGAGCGACCCCGACCCCGTCGCGGGCGGCAGGGCGGACTGGTCTTGTGTCGGCGAATAGCTGACGAGAAGCGCCTCCTCGAAGAGATGCGCACGATCGACGTTGAGCCGCCCATAGACCATCGGTTTCGCGGGATCGGCGACCGCCTCGAGGAAGGCGGGCACGAATTCTCCCGCCGGCATCACGGCGAAGTCGGGGGCGAGGCGCTGGTTCGGCACCATCTCGACCTCGAGATCGACGATGAGGCCGATCAGGCCGTATCCCCCCATGGCGAGCGCGAAGAGATCGGCGTTCTCGGTGCGCGAGGCGGTCACGAGCGACCCGTCGGCCAGCACCATGCGCAGCGCCCGGACGGTGGCGCCCATCGGGCCGTAGGGGACCGGCCAGCCATGCGCGCCCACGCTGAAGGTCGCGGCGACGCCGAAATCGTGATTCGACTGCATCACGGCGGGGCTGAAGCCGATGGGGTCGAGCGCCGCGATCACCTGCGACCAGCGCGCGCCGCCGTTGACGCGGTAGACCCCCGCCGCGGTGTCGGGTTCGATCCAGCCGTCATCGACGGTGATCGCGTGCCCCTCCCTCGGGATCGCCTGCCCGCCCATCGAATGCCGCGCCGCACCCACGCAGACGGGGCGCCCCTCGGCCCGCGCGGCGGCAAGCTCGGCGCGGAACGCCTCGACCAGCGCGTCGCCGTGGGCGGCGGGGCGGACATGGGAATGGATCGGCGTCGCGGACAGCTCGCTCGCGTCGTCGAGGACGAGGCCCTGCCCCGGCGCGGTCTGCGCGACACCCTCGAGCCCCGGCAACCCGGGCGCGAGGCCGCGCCCCGCGGCATAGCCCGCCACGACCCCGCCGCCCAGCAGCAGGCCCCGCCGCGTGATCCTTCCGATGGTTCCCACGTGTCACCGTCCACGACGCCCCGCGCGCAAGTGTTACCCCGGCCGCGGGCGTTGCAGAAGTAGGGTTTCACCGACCCCGCGTCAGAGCCATCCGCGCCGCTGGAAGTAGAGGTAGGGCAGCACCGCCGACACGATCATCAGCCCCAGCGCGGCGGGATAGCCGAGGGGCCAGCCGAGTTCCGGCATGTGCTCGAAGTTCATGCCGTAGATCGAGGCGATGAGCGTCGGCGGCAGGAAGACGACCGCCGCCACCGAGAAGATCTTGATGATCGCGTTCTGCTCGATGTTGATCATGCCGAGCGTCGCGTCGAGCAGGAAGGTGATCTTCTGCGACAGCGAATCCGCGTGGTCCGAAATGGAGCGGATGTCGCGGGACAACGTCTTGACCTGCTCGCGCACGCCCTTGCCCGCACCGCGCAGCGCGACGACCTGCGAGAGGTAGACCGACAAGCGGTCCAGCGACGCGAGACTGTCGCGGATGTTCGAGACGAGGTCGCCCTTTCGCCCGATCTCCTCCAGCGTCGTCTGGAACTCGCCGGGCTGGGTCGGTTTCGCGCCGTGCCGCCGGAAGATGCGCCGCGAGATGGCGTCGATCTCGCGCCCCGCACGCTCCAGCACATCGGCCTCGCGGTCGACCACGGCCTCGAGCAGCATCACCAGCACGTCCTCGGCGCAGAGATGCGGGAAGGGTCCCTTCTCCAGCCGCCCCGTCACGATGCGGAAGGCGGAAGGATCGTGGTAGCGGATGGACACGAGCCGCCCCTCCGCCAGCACGAAGGTCACGGGCAGCATCTCGGGCGCGTCGCCGTGGACCTGCGCGGGGATGATCGCCGTCATGAAGGCCGCGCCCCCGTCCGAGTAGAGGCGCGAGGAGAGCTCGATCTCCTCCATCTCCTCGCGCGTGGGCAGGTCGATCGACAGGAGCGCCTCGACCTGCCGCTCCTCCTCCTCCGAGGGCTCGAAGAGGTCGATCCAGAGCGCCCGGCCGAGGTGCTCCCCGGCGCCGGGTTGGGTCATGCGGCCTTCGGACATGGCGTGCGCTGCGATCATCGCGTTCTCCCTTCGGTGGACCGGCCATCGCAGCAAGCCGGGGGATGTTCCGCGCCGCAAGCCCCAAGTGCCGGTCCGATCTGCTTGTGTCGCCGGGCCGACCTGTGCGACGGTTTCCGGCGATGGAGACTCGGCGCCGACATATCCTCGAGCGCGCGGGTGTTCCGGCTCTGGCACGGTCGGCACGCGCGCCGAGCGGATGCCGCGCGCTCCAGCGTCGGAACTCGATGGACCTCCGGCCATGACCGACGACCGAATCCGGGTTGCCGCGGCCTTCGCGCTGCCCCTCGTCCTCGTGGCCGTCGCGGGATGGTTCGCCTGGGCGCAGACTTGGTCGCGGGCCGAGGGCGAGCTGATCCGCGCAGCCGACAGCGCGGCGGAATACTCCGCGCG
>NZ_JBQLZP010000430.1:0-4656 GCF_052168335.1 Roseicyclus sp.
ACATCGTCGGGCGGTTCTGAGACGAGGCCGGCGATGTTCAGGAACACGCCCTGCCCTTCGTAGTCGATGGCCGTGAGGTCGTCCGACACCCGGCCCCACTCGTAGCCGAGGCCGACGCTCACATGCTCGTTGACGTGGCGGTAGACGCCGATCACCGCGCCCGTGTCGCGTTCGCCCGTCTCCTCGGTGAGGAGAAGCCGCCCCTCGGCCATGATGTCCCAGGCGTGGGTGACGTGCCAGTCGAAGCGGAGCGCCGTCAGCGTCGCGGTGTCGGAGGTGAAGCTCGAGGTGCCGCGCGCCGCGATCTCCGACATGCGGTAGCCGAGCTTGCCCGTCGCGGTCAGTTCCGGGCTGATGTCGTAGTTGCCCGCCAGGGACAGGATGGTCGAGCGCTGCTGCGGCCCGTCCGTCGTGCCGTCCGCGCCGCGCTGGTCGCGCGCCGGAAGGTCGTGGAGATAGCTCAGCCGGAACAGGAGGTTGAGCCGCTCGTCGGCGACGGGGCGATAGGCGTAGCCGAGCGAGGCGTGCAGGTACTCGGCATCCTCGAGCGGGGTGTCGCCGCTCTCGGACCAGAGCGCCTCGAGATCGGCGATCATGCGCCAGTCCCGCGCCACCCGCGTCGAGTAGCCGAGGACCACCGCCCAGGTGTCGCGGTCGCGCGCCGCGCCGGTCCCGTCCTCGGTCCGGTATTCGAGGCGGACCCGCCCCCTGCGGTCGGCATCCGGGGTCCAGACCGCGCCGAGCGAGAGGCCGAAGCGGTCGAAGTCGCCCGAGGGGCCGTCGACGATCTCGCCGGTCTCGATGCCCGCGCTGAAACTCCAGTCGCTCCCGGGCGTCCAGGTCAGGCCGTAGGCCTGCGTCAGCGACCGGCGGTCGCCCGGCAGGTCGTAGACGCTCTCGGCGAAGGTCGTGAGCGTGTCGGAATGGCGCCAGGAGGTGCCGGCCACGATGCGGCCCCGGTCCGAGTGGGGATCGGCCGGTCCCGACCGCGTCGGGTCGAGCGAGTAGCCGAGATAGATCTCTTTGTCGGGCGTGGGCGACCAGGTGGCCCGCGCCTCGGCCGCCGTGCCGCCGCTGCCGCCCGAGACCTCGGCCGCGAAGCGCAGCCGCTCGCCCAGTTGCGCGTCGATGCCGAGGCCCGCCCGGTCGTTGCGCCCGAGCCCGCCCGAGACGTCGAGCGTGCCCTGCACGAAGCCGTAGAGCGTGAGGTCCTCGTCCGGCGCGTAGGAGAGGCGCAGCGCCGCGTCCGTCCGCGCGCCCGTCCGGGCGGGGTCGGCGGGATCGGTCCGGTCGAGACGACCGAGCGCGCCGGTCAGCGTCCAGACCTCGCCGATGGCGTAGGCGAGGCGCAGTTCGGCCTCGGTGAAGCGCTCGCCGCCCGTGCGGTCGAAACGCTCGACATCCGCCCCGAAGCGGAGACGCGGCCCGAGCCCGAGGTCGAGGGACATGCCGTAGAGCGACTGGTCGGCCGGCGTGCTCTCGGTCAGGGTCTCGAACCCCGCCTCGCGCACCTGCGCCCAGGCGGTGAGGCCGCCGTCGGCGGGCAGGCCCAGGTCGCCGAAGTCGAGCCCGAGCCGCGCCTCGTAGGCCTGTGCCCGGAGCGACGCGCCGGGGGCGCTGCCGACCACGCTGAGCCCGCCGTCGGAAGAGACCGCGCGCCCGAAGCCCGGCCCGTCCGATTGCGCGATCTCGGCCTCGGCGAAGGAGGCCTCGCCGAACTCGAGCCGCAGGTCCGCGCCCGTCGTCGTGTGCCGCCCCGCGCCGGTCTCGTCCGACAGGAGCGTCGCGCCGAGACGGACGCCGTCCGTCACCCAGCCCTCGGCCCGCCCGCCCCAGGACATGTCGTCCGCCGCAGCGCCGCCGAGATACTCGTACTGCACCACGAGGTTCTGCACCCGCGCCGCCGAGGGGCCGGAGATCACCGTGCCGTCCGGCGCCCCGCTCGCCAGCGGCTCGGCCAGGATCAGGACGCCCTGCAGGTGGTCGACCTCGTAGTCCACCCCCTCGCGCAGCCTGCGCGTGCCGGTGACGAAGCCGGTCTCCGCGTCGCTCGTCTCGACGGTCACGCGCGTGGTCCCGGCGAGGATCTCGCGCCGCGACAGGAAGTAGAGCGAGCCGCCCGTGCCGCGCAGGATGTCGCGCTGCGGCAGGCTGTCGGGACGCGCGGCGTAGGCTTCGACCGAGAGGCGCGGATCGCCCGAGGTCGTCGTCGCCGTGCTTTGGTGCCGGACCTCGAGACCGTAGAGGTCGCGCCCCGACCGCAGGAGGCCCGGCCCCTCCACCGCGGAGGTGAAGTCGCCCCAGGTCAGCCGCGAGGTCTCGGTCTCGAGCCGGAGGTAGAGGTTGCCGGAGGTCGGCGTGTCGTCGACCCAGGTGCTGTCGTCGCCATAGGTCGGGTAGAGGTCGCTGCCCTCCGCCCGCAGCCGGTCGAGCACGCGCAGCCGGTCGCGGTCGTCGAGGCGGCTCAGCATGTCCTCGAGCGGCCCGTCCTGCGTGTCGGCCGAGGCCGTGACCCGCAGGCCCGAGGCCGTGACGCCCGAGACGTAGAAGGCCGCGCGGCCGTCGACGTAATGGGCATCCCCGGAGCGCAGATCGCCGTCCGCGACGCCCGCCGTGATGTCGATGATCCCGGTGCGGAACCAGTCCGAGGCGGGCACATGCACGTCGCGCAGGAGGCGGCGGCCATAGGCCTCGATCTCCACGATGCTGTCGCCCACGGGCAGGATGCGGCTGACCGCGAAGCGGCCGCCGGCATCGACCGTGACCGGATCGCCCTGAACCATGACGGTGTCGCCCGGAACGCCGTTCCGGCCCGAGACGACGACCGTGCCGCCCCGCAGCGGGATGCCCCGCCGGGCCGTGGCGTCCTCGCCCGCGAAGGGCGCTGCGAACACCGAGGCGTCCGCCCCGGCGCCGCTCCGCACCAGCGCGCGTGGCCGTGTCTCGTCGAAGCGGCCCGCAGCGTCGTAGACCCGCAGCACGTAGGCGAGATCGCCCGGCCCCTCGGCGGGCATGGTCCAGGCCGCCGTGCCGTTCGGCGCGACCGGGATCACCGCGACCGCGCTGCGGCCGGGACCGGAGCGGTCGAGGATGCGGATCTCGGCGCGGTCGACGAAGGCGGGATAGTTCGACGCGGCGCGGAAGCGCACGGCCTCGCCCGCCGCGTGCGCCACCCGCTGGCCCTCGGTCACGACGTTCAGGATGCGGTCCTGCCGCAGCGTGTCGAACTGCACGGAGATGTCGAGCCGGCGGAAGGTCTCGTCCACCGGCGCGCGGCCCGGCCGGAAGGGCGCCGTGGCGCTGCCGGCGATCACCTCCTCGCCGAAGCTGATGGAGAACCCGCCCGCGCCGGGCGTCTCCGCCCCCGCCGCGCAGGCGAGAACGAGGCCGGAGGCGAGCGCGGTCGAGCGGGACAGCAGGGACATGATGCGCATGGTCACTCTCCCGCCCGGGCGATGGTCTGGCTGATGCCGAGGCGCCCCCGCGCGACCTCGGACCATTGCCGCGCGATCTCGGCCTCGACCGCGTCCATCGCGGCGCGCGCGGCGGCGACGTCCGCGAGGTCCGCGTCCGCCGCGACGTGGAAGACGAGGTCCACGCCCATCGGCTCGTCCGCGAGGCGCGCGATCATCGCGGCGATGCCCTGCGACAGCTCCGGCCCGACGGCGGGCCCGCCGGGGAAGGCGGCGGCGCTGAGGTCGACACGGATCGACCGGGCGAGGCGCGCGCCGAAGTTCATCTCGGTCAGCATGCCGGGCGTCAGCCGCATGACGCGGGGGGTCTCCGTCGTCATCTCGAAGCCCGCGGGCAGCGTCCGCGTGTCGAGGCTGAGCAGGAAGTTCGATCCGCGGTCGGCCGGAAGGGCGGCGCAGGGCACGCTGAAGAGGCCGTTCGCGTCGGTCGTGATGACGAGCCCGTCGAGCGTCACCAGCCGCACGCCGGCGAGCCCGACCTCGTTGCGCTCGGCCTCGACCGGCAACTTCTCCTCGGTCGAGGGGCGGGCATCGGGGGTCCAGGGGTCCTGGTATCCGTCGCCGTCGAGGTCCTCGAAGACGCGGCCGATCACGTCGGCGCAGTCGAAGACCGCCTCGGGCAGGATGCGCACCGTCGCCGTCGCCGGACCCGCCACGATGGTCGAGCCGGGATCGAGCGCCAGCGCCGTGTTGACGTAGGCGCCGGGGTTCGCGCCGTTGCGGATGCGCGCGGTCAGCGTCGCCACGATCTCGGTGTTCGCGGGCACGGCGACGGCTGGAAAGGTGACGGTCCGCCCCGTGACAGTGACCGCGACGGGCACCCCGTCGAGTTCGGCCGTGCCGTCGACGTAGACCAGCCCCTCGGGCAGCGTATCGACGATGCTGATGGGGCCGACCGCCGCCGTCGTGCCGTTGCGGAAGCGGATCGTGTAGGGCACGAGCGTGCCGCGCCGCACGACCTCCTCGGGCGTGGTCTTCACCAGCGTCAGCCCCGAGGCGACATAGGTGATCGTGATCGTCGCCGTGTCAGAGAGGCCGGTCGAGATCTGCGTCAGCACGTAGGGGATCGGGGTCGGGCTGCCGGTGAAGCCCGGCTCCGACACGAAGCTCACGAAGCCCGTTGCGGGGGCGTAGGTGAAGGTCCCCTCGCCCGCCACGGCGAGGCTCGTCTGCACGCCCGCCG
>NZ_JBQLZP010000431.1:0-2450 GCF_052168335.1 Roseicyclus sp.
TGACCGAGTTCGACCAGAGATCGGGCCGCGCGGCGCAGAGCGTCAGGCCCCAGGCATGGACCGCGGCCCGGACGCCGTCGGCGATGCGGGCGTGGCGCGCGAAGACGTTGTCCAGACCCTCGGCCTCGAGCATCCCGCAGCTCGCCTTGAGCCCGTTCAGAAGGCCCACGGCCGGCGTGTAGGGATAGCCGTTCGCGGCGTAGGTCCGCGCCATGTCGCGGATGTCGTAGAAGCAGCGGGGCAGGCCGGCGGTCTCGACGGCGGCGAGCGCCTTCTGCGAGAAGCCGGTGATGGCGAGGCCCGCGGGCAGCATGAAGCCCTTCTGGCTTCCGGTCACGGCGACATCGACGCCCCAGGCGTCGAACTCGAAGGGCATCGAGGCGATGGAGGACACGCCGTCGACGAAGAGGAGCGCGGGGTGCCCCGCGGCGTCCATCGCGCGGCGGACGGCGGCGATGTCCGAGAGAACGCCCGTGGCCGTCTCGTTGTGGGTGGCGAGGATCGCCTTGATCCGGTGGCCCTTGTCGGCGGTCAGGATCTCCTCGAAGCGGTCGGCGGGAATGCCCTCGCCCCAGGGGGTCTCGACGATCTCGACCTTCAGGCCGTGGCGCTGGCACATGTCGATCCAGCGGTGGCTGAACATGCCGTTGCGCGCGGCGAGGACCGTATCGCCGGGGTTCAGCGTGTTGGTGATCGCGACCTCCCAGCCTCCGGTGCCGGTCGCGGGGAAGATGAAGACCTCCGCCGTCTCCGCGCGGAGGATGCGGCGCACGCCGTCACGCGCCGGGTGCAGGATCTCGGCGAAGAGCGCCGAGCGGTGGTCGAGCGTGGGCATGTCGCAGGCGCGCCGCAGGCTCTCGGGCATGTTGGTCGGGCCCGGTATGAAGACCGGATTCTGAAAGCTCATGGGCGTCTCCTTCCCTCTGTTGCCCGGACCATACGCCCTGCGCTCCGGCACCACAATTTTTTTGAAATCGTTTTTCAAAACTGGTATCGTGCTGCCTATGCGAGCGAAAACAAAGGCTTGCATTTTTTCATATCGTGAAATGCTTTTTCACTGCGCTGCAGCGAGGGCCCGATGCGCGACGATCCGCAAGACTCATCCCCCCGCCGGGCGCGGGGGCGGCCCAAGGCCTGGGACGACCGCAGCGACCAGAACACGGTCAAGTCGCTCGACCGCGCGATGGCGGTCTTCGAGCACCTGTCGACCACCTCGGGCGCCACGCTTTCGGAACTGTCGGCCGACACCGACCAGGCGCCCGCCACGACCTACCGCATCCTCGTGACCCTCGAGGCGCGGGGGCTGGTGGAGTTCGACCCCGGCCCGCAGCTCTGGCACATCGGCCCGCGCGCGTTCCTGATCGGCGCGCGCTACCTCCGGCGCACCTCGCTGGTGGAGCGCGCGCGCCCCGTCCTCCGCCGCCTGATGGAGCGCACCGGCGAGACGGCGAACCTCGGTGTCGCGCGCGAGGCCGACGTCCTCTTCGTCAGCCAGGTGGAGACGCACGCCTCGATCCGCGCCTTCTTTCCGCCCGGCACGCTCTCGCCCATGCACGCGTCGGGGATCGGCAAGGCGATCCTGGCGCAGATGCCGGGCGACCGGCGTGCGCAGCTCCTCTCAGGGGCCGTGCTGGAGCGGTTCACGCCGCACACGCTGACCGACCGCGCGGCGCTGGAGACGGACCTCGCCGAGGCGCGGGCGCGCGGCTACGCCATCGACGACGAGGAGAAGACCGAAGGTATGCGCTGCATCGCGGCCCCGGTCTTCGACGTGCATGGCGAGGTGGTGGCCGGCATCTCCGTCTCCGGTCCGGCCAGCCGGGTCAGCCGGGAGGGGATCGCGGGCTTCGCCGCGGCGGTGACGGAGGCGGCGCGCGACCTCTCCGCCGCACTCGGCGCGCCGGGCGAGGCGGCCTAGAAGCGCAGGCCGCCGCGCAGGCTGAGCGTGTCGATCTCGGTCTCGAAGGTGCTGACCGCGTTCGACCCCTCGAGGCCGCGCCGCGTCAGGTCCGCGCCGAGGAAGAACCGCTCGGAGATGTTGTATTCCATCCCGATGCCGAAGTTCATCCCGTCGGTATCGACCGGGTTCGGCGCCGACGGCGCGAGCGTGCCGGCGCTGTAGCCGAGCGCGCCGTAGACCATGAAGTCGCCGATGGCATAGCCCGCCCGCCCGCGCAGGTCGTAGAGCGTGCGGTAGGCCTCCGTGTTGCCGCCCAGGGGCCAGGTGAAGTCGTCCGCCCGCAGGATGCGCACCTCGCCGCCGAAGACGAAGGACCCCGTCTGCCAGTTGTAGCCCGCGGCGAGCCCGAACGCGGTTCCGTCGTCGAAGGGCGAGGTGAGGGGCGCATTGGTGACGTCGCCGTCGATCGTGCCGAATTCGAGCGCGCCGTAGAAGCCGGTGAACCCGTCCGCCGCGGGCGCCGGCGCGGGCAGGACCGCGGGCGGCGCGG
>NZ_JBQLZP010000432.1:0-2768 GCF_052168335.1 Roseicyclus sp.
ATGCGGTCGTTGATCCGTGCAAGAAGGGACAGGGCCCGTTCGCCCGCCTCCTCGCCGCCCGCGGCGATGACCAGCTTGCGCGCCATCACGCCCCGCTCGGCCATGAAGAAGCTTGCATAGAGGACGACGAGGAACAATGTCACCCCGAACCCCCGCAGCGACAGCAGAGCCGGCGTGATCCAGGTGCGGACGTCCAGCTGGTCGAGCGTGGCGCGGCGGACGTTCTCCCAGGTGGGCTCGTCCTCGATCCCGAGGAGGCTCGCGCTGCGCGTCACCAGCGCATCGAGGTTCGCCTCGTAGCGCGGCAGGGCCGCCGCGACCTGCGCGAGGTTGTTGATGATCAGGATGAACAGCAGGACGACGGCGACGGCGAAGGCGAGCAGGATGAGCCCGCGCCGCGCGATGCCCGGCAATCGTCCGAGGACGGGCAGTCCGGTCATGGCTTCCGCCGCGGTCGACAGGACGTAGACCGAGATGACGGCCGCGATCAGCGGGACGAAAACGGGTCGTCCCACCCAGAGGACCCACCCCAGCATCAGCGCGAGGGCCAGGGCGTAGGTAGCATTCCGCATGGGCCTCGATCCTGCGTCCGTGTCCTGTTGCAGCCTGACCTTCCTTCAGGACCAGATTGCATTTGGCAATAGTCGCGGCGCAACGGGCGGGGCCATGTCGACGCCATCGACCGGCCCGGGCGGGCTGTAAGGCGACGCGGCCGGCGGAAGGCTTCGAGACCGCCGGACCGGAGCGATTGCCGGAACCGGCGCGTTCGCGGCCCATCGCCCCTTCCCCCCGCCGGTTCGGCAATCTCTCGATCCGGGCCCTTCCCGCCGCGGCGGCGGCCGGCCAACGATCGGTGGTCACTTCAGGAGGACGCCGGCCCGCTCAACCGCATTTGGAGTAGCCGCAGCTGCCGCAGGTGAGGCAGCCCTCGACCATCCGCATGTCGAACTGGCCGCAGGACGGGCAGGACGCGCCGCGCGGGCGGCCGAGGTTGACGACCTCCGCCTGCGGGTCGGACTTGAGGCCCATCCCCTCGCCGTCGATGAAGCCGATGGAGATCAGGTGCCGCTCGATCACCCCGCCGATGGCCGCGAGGATGGAAGGCACGTACTTCCCGTTCATCCAGGCACCGCCGCGGGGGTCGAACACGGCCTTCAGCTCCTCCACCACGAAGGAGACGTCGCCGCCGCGCCGGAACACCGCCGAGATCATCCGCGTCAGCGCCACGATCCAGGCGTAGTGCTCCATGTTCTTGGAGTTGATGAAGATCTCGAAGGGCCGCCGGTGCCCGTTCAGGATGATGTCGTTGATCGTGATGTAGAGCGCGTGGTCGCTGTCGGGCCACTTGAGCTTGTAGGTATGCCCCTCGAGCGATTGCGGCCGGTCGAGCGGTTCGGACATGTAGATGACCTCGCCGTTGCGCGCGGTCTCGGCGGCCACGGCCCCATCGCTCTTGCCCTTCTCCTCCGAGACGCTCAGCACGCTGCCCGTCACGTCGTTCGGGCGGTACGTCGTGCAGCCCTTGCAGCCGGTCTCGTAGGCTTCGAGGTAGACGTCCTTGAACGCCTCGAAGCCGATGTCGGCGGGCACGTTGATCGTCTTGGAGATGGACGAGTCGATCCAGGGCTGCGCGGCGGCCTGCATCCGGACGTGGTCCATCGGCGCGAGGTCCTGCGCGGTCACGAACTGGTCGGGCAGGTCCGCATCGCCGTGGAGGTCGCGCCACATCTGTACGGCGTAGTCCACGACCTCCTCCTCCGTCCGCGACCCGTCGGGCTGGAGCACCTTGCGGGTGTAGGACGTGGCGAAGACCGGCTCGATCCCCGAGGAGACATTGCCGGCGAAGAGGCTGATGGTCCCCGTGGGCGCGATCGAGGTCAGGAGCGCGTTGCGGAGGCCATGCTCCGCGATCAGCGCCTGCACCTCCGGGTCGAGGCGGCGGATCATCGGGGCGTCGGCATAGGCCTTCGCGTCGAAGAGGGGGAAGGCCCCCTTCTCGCCCGCGATCAGCGCCGAGGCGCGGTAGGCGGCGTTCGCGATGAGGCGCATCCAGTCGCCGGTGGTCTCCACCGCCTCGGGGCTGCCGTAACGCAGCCCCGTCATGGCGAGCGCGTCGGCGAGGCCGGTGACGCCGAGACCGATCCGCCGCTTGGCCTGCGCCTCCTGCGCCTGCGCCTCGAGGGGGAAGCGGCTTGCGTCCACGACATTGTCCATCATGCGGATGGCGGTCGCCACCAGCGCGGCCAGTTCGCCCGCGTCGATCCGCGCCGTCTCGGTGAAGGGATCGCGCACCAGCCGCGCGAGGTTGACCGAGCCCAGCAGGCACGCGCCATAGGGCGGCAGCGGCTGCTCGCCGCAGGGATTGGTCGCCGCGATCGTCTCGGCGTAGCTCAGGTTGTTCTCGGCGTTGATGCGGTCGATGAAGATGACGCCGGGCTCGGCATAATCGTAGGTCGCCCGCATCATCCGGTTCCAGAGGTCGCGCGCCCGGATCGTCCTGTAGACCTGCCCGCCGAAGACCAGCTCCCACGGGCCGTCCGCCTTCACCGCCTCCATGAAGGCGTCGGTGGCGAGCACGCTGACGTTGAACATGCGCAGGCGGGCGGGGTCCGCCTTGGCGGCGATGAAGTCCTCCACGTCCGGGTGGTCGCAGCGCATCGTCGCCATCATCGCGCCCCGCCGCGAGCCCGCCGACATGATCGTGCGGCACATGGCGTCCCAGACGTCCATGAAGCTCAAGGGGCCCGAGGCGTCCGCCGCCACGCCCG
>NZ_JBQLZP010000433.1:0-1302 GCF_052168335.1 Roseicyclus sp.
GCCGGGGATTGCACCCGGTCGAGCAGGGGAGTTGGGGGTCGCTCGCTCATTCGCTGGCCTCCCGGGCCGTCCGTTCCGCGCGGGATCACATCTCGCGCGCGATAATGTAGCGGGCCAGCGCCTGCAAGTTCTGCGACCTGTCGCCATAGGGCGCGAGGGCGGCGCAGGCCTCGTCCACCAACGCGGCGGCGCGTGTTCTGGCTCCATCGAGGCCGAGAAGCGAGACGAACGTGGCTTTTCCGGCCTCCGCGTCCTTGCGGAGCGCCTTGCCCGCCTTGGCGCTGTCCCCGGTCACGTCGAGGATGTCGTCGGCGATCTGGAAGGCGAGGCCGATGGCCCGTGCATAGGCCAGGAGCGGCGCGGGATCGCTCCGCCCGAGGATCGCGCCCGCAAGCGCCGGCCACTCGATCAGGCGGCCGGTCTTGTTGCCCTGGAGCTCGGTGATCTCGGCGAGGCTCAGGGGACGCCCGGCCGTCTCGGCGGCGATGTCCTGCGCCTGGCCGAGCACCATGCCCTGCGCCCCGCTCGCCCGCGCCAGCGACGCGACGAGGTCCACGCGCTGATCGGCGTCGCCCGCCCCGGGGTCGGCGAGCAGCTGGAAGGCGAAGCACTGGAGCGCGTCGCCCACCAGCACGGCGGTCGCCTCGTCCCACTTGCGATGCACGGTCGGCCGACCGCGCCGGAGGTCGTCGTCGTCCATGCAGGGCAGGTCGTCGTGGACGAGGCTGTAGGCATGGACGCATTCGACGGCGGCGGCGGAGAACAGCGCCTGCGCGCGCGGCACGCCGAACATCCCCGCCGTCTCCAGCACGAGGAACCCGCGCAGACGCTTGCCGCCGTCGGCGGCGTAGCGCATCCCCTCGGCCACGCGGTCCTGGCCGAGCGTCGCCAGCCTGTCGGTCAGGAAGGTGCCGATGGCGTCCTGCGCCTCGGCCAGCGCCGTCTCGAACATGCGCTCAGAGACCCTCGGCGGGCGTCGTCCCGGTGGCCTGCCCGTTGGCGTCCATCGTGATCTGCTCGACCTGCTCCTCGGCCTCCTTCAGCTTGGCCTCGCAGCGCGCCTTGAGCGCCGCGCCACGCTTGTAGAGGTCGATCGACTCCTCCAGCGGCACGTCGCCCCGGTCGAGCTTCTGCACCACGGATTCGAATTCGCGGATGGCTTCCTCGAAGGTCATCTCCCCGATCGGCTTGCCGGTCATGCGCTCCGCTCCATCAGTTCCGTCACGTGTGCCGCGACCGAGGCCGCCAGCGCAGGAAGATCATAGCCGCCCTCGAGTGTCGAGACCACGCGGCCCTCGCACA
>NZ_JBQLZP010000434.1:0-4700 GCF_052168335.1 Roseicyclus sp.
CGCCACATCTACGAGGAGGACTTCCGCAACTTCGGATATGGCTGGGATCCGCGCGTGGTCTGAGGCAGGCCCCCTCCGCGCCTCCCCCGTTGCTTGCCCCGAGCGCACCGCATCACTAGAACGCGGGCGACAGCAGAAGGAAGGCCGCGCCATGTCCCGAACGCCCAGACCCGTCGTCCTGTGCATCCTCGACGGCTGGGGCATCGGCCCGACGGAGGCGGACAACGCACCCCTCCTCGCCCGGACGCCGAATTTCGACCGTATCATGGCCCAGGCGCCGCACGCCACGCTGGTGACGCACGGGCGGGACGCGGGCCTGCCGGACGGGCAGATGGGCAATTCCGAGGTCGGACACACCAACATCGGCGCAGGCCGCGTCGTGGCGATGGACCTCGGCATGATCGACCTCGCCATCGAGGACGGGAGCTTCTTCGAGAAGCCCGCGCTGAAGGACTTCGTCGCGGCCCTGAAGAAGACCGGAGGCCGCGCGCATGTGGCGGGGCTCGCTTCGCCCGGTGGGGTGCATTCGCACCAGGATCACATCGTGGCCGCCGCGAAGGCCCTGGGCGACGCCGGGCTCGAGGTGCTGGTCCACGCCATCACCGACGGCCGCGACGTGGCGCCCAAGTCGGCCGCCGAACAGCTGGCGAGGCTCGCCGCCGACCTGCCGCACGGCGCGCGCATCGTCACCGTCTCGGGGCGCTACTTCGCCATGGACCGCGACAACCGCTGGGACCGGGTGGAACGCGCCTGGCGGGCCATCGTGCGGGGCGAGGCCGATGCCGAGGCGGCGGGCGACCCGACCGATGCCGTCGCCGCCGTCGAGGCCGCCTATGCCGCCGGCCTCAGCGACGAGTTCATCCCGCCCCTCCCCGTCCAGCCCTACAAAGGCATGACGGCCAAAGACGGCCTTTTCTTCGTGAACTTCCGCCCCGACCGTGCGCGGGAGATCCTGTCCGCCATCGGCGACCCGGACTTCGACCGCTTCGATCGGGGCGACGCCCCGCGGCCCGCCGCACTCCTCGGAATGGTGGACTATTCCAGCGCGCATGACCGCTACATGACCACGATGTTCCCCAAGCAGGAGATCGTGAACACGCTGGCGGAATGGGTCTCGAAACAGGGGCTGCGTCAGTTCCACATCGCCGAGACCGAGAAATACCCGCACGTCACCTTCTTCCTCAACGGCGGCAAGGAGCCGCCCGTAACCGGCGAGGACCGCTACATGGCGGCCTCTCCCAAGGTCGCGACCTACGACCTCCAGCCCGAGATGTCGGCGGGCGAGGTCACCGACCACCTCGTCGAGGCGATCGGCGCGGGCTACGACCTGATCGTGGTGAACTACGCGAACCCGGACATGGTCGGGCACACCGGCGACCTGAAGGCCGCGATCCGCGCCTGCGAGGCGGTGGACGAGGGGCTCGGCCGCGCGCTCGCCGCGCTCGAGGCGGCGGGCGGTGCGATGATCGTCACCGCGGATCACGGCAATTGCGAGACGATGATCGACCCGGTGACGGGCGGTCCGCACACCGCGCACACGCTGAACCCGGTGCCCGTCATCCTGGTCGGGGGGCCGAAGGGCGCGCGCCTGCGCGACGGGCGGCTCGCCGATCTCGCGCCGACGCTCCTCGCGCTGATGGGCCTGCCGCAGCCGCCCGAAATGACCGGCACGAGCCTGATCGCATGAGGCGCATCGCGCGGCTCGCGCTCGTGCTCCTGCTTGCGGCGATGCCCGCGACGGCCGAAACCGATGCCGCCGAAGCCGCCGCCGATGCCGCGCGGATGTTGCAGGAGGCCGCCGACGCGCTGGCGGACGCCGAGGGCGCGCGCGACCGGGTCGAGGCGCTGACCGGCACCGTTCGCGCCTACGAGGAGGGGTTGCTCGCGCTCCGCGAGGGCGTGCGGCAGGCGGCGCTCCGCGAACGCGCGATCCTCGCCGTCTTCGAGGCGGAACGCGAACGTCTGGCCCGCCTGCTCGGCGTGCTCCAGAGCATCGAATCCGCGCCCGGTCCCCTCCTTCTCCTGCATCCGGAGGGGCCGGTCGGCACGGCGCGCGCCGGAATGATCGTGGCCGACGTGACGCCCGCCGTCGCCCGCGAGGCGCAGGAGTTGCGCGCCCAGCTCGAGGAACTCGCGCTCCTCCGGACGCTGCAGGAGGACGCACTGGCGCGGCTTTCCGCCGGTCTCGCCGGTGTGCAGGAGGCGCGCGCCGCGCTGTCGCAGGCCATCGCCGAGCGGCGCGACCTGCCCGCCCCCTTCGCACGCGACGCCGACGCGATGCGCGCGCTCCTCGAGAGCGCCGACTCGCTCGACAGCTTCGCCGAGCTCCTCATGAGCCAGCCTTCGGCCGCGCCCGACGACATTCCCGATTTCGGACAGGCGCGCGGCAGCCTGCGCGCGCCGGTCCTCGGCACCGTCCTCCGCCGCTTCGGCGAGGCGGACGCGGCGGGCGTCGCGCGGCCGGGCCTGGTGCTGGCCGCACGGCCGCGGGCGCTCGTCACCACGCCGTGGCCCGCCTCGGTGCGCTATGCCGGCCCGCTCCTCGATTACGGAAATGTCATTATCATCGAGCCCGAGGCCGACTATCTGTTGGTGGTCGCGGGCCTCGGCGACATGTTCGTGGAGGCCGGGCAGCTTCTGCCGGGGGACGCGCCCCTCGGCCTGATGCCGGGGCCCGAGGGCGCCGGAGACGACCTTATCCTGCCCGCCGCAGAAGCGGGCGGCCCCCTCCTGCCGGAAACGCTCTATGTCGAGATCCGGGAGGGCGGACGCCCGGTGGACCCGGCGGCATGGTTCGCACTAGAGTAGCGTGCCGTGAGAGCGCATCGCGGACGACAAGACGCAAGATGCAAGACGCACAAGGACACATGCAGATGAACAAGCTGATCGTTGCGGCAGTCGGAGGGATCGCGGGCGGCGTCCTCCTGAGCACGCAGGTCGCCGGGCCGCTCCTCGCCCAGGAAGAGACGCGGAACGCCTCGGTCTACCAGCAGCTCGACCTCTTCGGGGACGTGTTCGAGCGCATCCGCTCGAACTATGTCGAGGAGGTGGACGAGGCGGCGCTGATCGAGGCGGCCATCAACGGGATGCTCACCTCGCTCGACCCGCATTCGAGCTATCTTCCGCCGCGCGACTTCGATTCGATGCAGGTCCAGACCCGTGGCGAGTTCGGCGGCCTCGGGATCGAGGTGACGCAGGAGGACGGCTTCGTGCGCGTCATCACGCCGATGGACGACACGCCCGCGATGGAGGCCGGCGTGCAGGCCGGCGACTTCATCACCCATGTGGACGGCGAGGCGCTGCTCGGCCTGACGCTCGACCAGGCGGTCGAGATGATGCGCGGCCCCGTCGGCTCGGAGATCACCATCACCGTGGTGCGGGAGGGACAGGACCAGCCCTTCGACATCACCATCGTGCGCGACCGTATCCGGTTGACCGCCGTGCGCTCGCGGCTCGAGGGGAACACCGCGATCCTGCGCATCTCGACCTTCAACGACCAGACCTATCCGAACCTGACCGATGGTCTCGAGGAGATGATCGCCGAGGTCGGCGGCCTCGAGAACCTCAACGGCGTCGTCATCGACCTGCGCAACAACGCGGGCGGCCTCCTGAGCGAGGCGATCCGCGTGACGGACGCCTTCCTCGACCAGGGCGAGATCGTCTCGACCCGTGGGCGCGAGCCTCAGGACGGCGACCGCTACAACGCGACGGCCGGCGACCTGATCGAGGGCCTGCCGATGGTGGTGCTCGTCAACGGCGGCTCGGCCTCGGCCTCCGAGATCGTGGCGGGCGCGCTCCAGGATCACCGCCGCGCGGTGGTCGTGGGCACCAACACCTTCGGCAAGGGCTCGGTCCAGTCGGTCATGCCGCTGCCCGGCAACGGCGCGATGCGGCTGACGACCTCGCTCTACTACACGCCGTCGGGCCGCTCGATCCAGGCGCTGGGCGTCGCGCCCGACATCCTGGTCGAGCAGCGCGAGCCCGTCGAGGTCACGGAGGAGGAGGAAGCCACCGCCAACCGCCGCAACGAGGCGTCGCTGCGCGGCGCGCTCCAGAACTCGACGCTGACCGAGGACCAGATCCGCCAGCTCGAGGAGGAGCAGGCCATCGCCGAGGCCACCGCTCGGCTCAGGAACGAGGATTACCAGCTCGCCTATGCGATCGACATCCTCACCGGTCTCGGCGCACTGGGGCCGAGCCGGAACTGACGGGCCATGACGCCCGAAGAGATCGCGGCCCTGCCCTACCGCCCCTGCGTGGGCGTGGTCCTCACGGACGGGCGGGGCCGCGTCTTCGCCGGGCAGCGCGCCGACATGGAGACGCCGGCCTGGCAGATGCCACAGGGCGGCGTCGATCCGGGCGAGGACCTTCTCGCCGCCGCCTACCGGGAGCTTCTGGAAGAGACGGGCGTTCAGACCGCGCACGTGCTCCTGCGCGGGCAGACGCGGGACTGGCAGTATTACGACCTGCCGCCCGAGGTGGTGCCGACGCGCTGGAAAGGCCGCTATCGCGGGCAGAAGCAGATGTGGTTTCTGATGGAACTCACCGCCCCCGACAGCGTCATAGACCTGAGTTACAAGGACGAGGAGTTTTCGTCATGGCGCTGGATGAGCGGACCGGACCTTCTGGAGGCGATCGTGGAATTCAAGCGGCCGATCTACGCCGCCGTCCTGTCGGAGTTCGGCCTCTGCTGAGGCCTC
>NZ_JBQLZP010000435.1:0-13533 GCF_052168335.1 Roseicyclus sp.
CACGCCGGTCTACGGGCCGGGCGGCGCGGGGCGCGCGGTCCAGGACCGGATCGCCTTCGCCGAGCCCGACACGGGGCTGGAATTCGGGCTTGTCGCGCGGCTGGAGGACCGGCTGGGGCGTGCCGGTGCGGGGGCCGAATGGGCGCTCGACTACGATATCGAGACCTCCGAATCGGCGCTGGCGCTGACCGGGACAGACGACATCAACCGCATCAACATCTCCGGCACCGTCAGCTACCGCGTGACGGAGGCCGCGACCGGCGTGCAGGTGCAGGCTGGAGAGGTCTCGACCTTCACCGCCTTCGCCAGTTCGGGCTCGCCCGTCGCCACCGCCGCCGCGCGGCGCGACGCCGAGGAGCGCCTGATGATCGCGCTCGCCGACCAGATCGTCTCGAGGCTGCTGGCAGGCGCCGGCGCCTGGTCATGAAGCTCTCGGCGCGCGACGCCCAGGCCTGGTTCAGGAAGCCCGATCCCGCCGCCGCAGGCGGTCTCATCTACGGCGAGGACGCCGTGCGCGTGGCGCAGCTCCGGGCGGGCGTGGTCGAGGCGCTGGTCGGGCCGGAGGCGGAGGCCGAGATGCGGATCGCCCGCCTCTCCGCCGCTGACCTTCGGAGCGACACCGCCGCGCTTCTGGATGCCGTGAAGGCCGTGGGCTTCTTCCCCGGCCCCCGCGCCGTGGTGGTGGAACAGGCGACCGACGGCCTCGCGCCGGTCTTCGCGGCGGCGCTGGCGGAATGGCGGCCGGGCGACGCGCAGATCATCGTGACGGCGGGCGTGCTCGCCAAGCGCTCGGCGCTGCGGAAGGTGTTCGAGGAGGCCAAGGGCGCCTATGCCGCCGCCGTCTACGACGACCCGCCAGGCCGCGCCGAGATCGAGGAGCTTCTGCGCGGCGCAGGTCTGCGCGAGGTGAGCCGCGAGGCGATGGCCGACCTCGAGACGCTGGCGAAAACCCTTTCGGCCGGCGACTTCCGGCAGACGATCGAGAAGCTCGGCCTATACAAGCGCGGCGACACCGACCCCGCCACCCCCGCGGACCTCGAGGCGGTCGCCCCCCTCTCGCGCGAGGCGGAGCTCGACGACATCCTGCATGCCACGGCCGAGGCGGCCTCGGGCTCCATCGGGCCGATCCTGTCGCGGCTGAAGGCGCAGGGCGTGGGGCCGGTGCCGCTCTGCATCGCCGCGCTCCGGCATTTCCGGGCGCTGCACGCCGCCGCCTGCCATCCGGGCGGGGCGGAGGTCGGCCTCTCGGCGCAGCGTCCGCCCGTGTTCGGGCCGCGCCGCGACCGGCTGAAGCGGCAGCTCGGCCGCTGGCGCAGGCCGCAGCTCGAGACGGCGATCTCGATGCTGGTGGAGACCGATCTCGCCTTGCGCTCCTCGACCGAGGCGCCGCAGATGGCGATCATGGAACGCACGCTGATCCGGCTGGCCATGCTGCCCGCCCGCGGCGGGCGCTGAGGGAGACAGACATGACGGCACCCTACAAGGTCATCGGCTCGGTCAAGAGCCGCACTCTGCGCGTCCTCTGGATGCTGGAGGAGATCGGCGCGCCCTACGAGCACGTCGCCGCCGCCCCCCGCTCGGAGGAGGTGACGCGCTTCAACCCCGCCGGAAAGGTGCCGGTGCTGGTGGCCGACGGCGTCCCGATCTCCGATTCGGTGGCGATCATGACCTTCCTCGCCGACCGTCACGGCCAGTTCACCCACACGCCCGGCACGATCGAGCGCGCGCGGCAGGACAGCCTGACGAACGCGATCCTCGACGAGTTCGACGCCGTCCTCTGGACCGCCGCGCGCCACAGCTTCGTCCTGCCGGAGGAGCATCGGGTCCCCGAGATCAAGGACAGCCTCAAGTGGGAGTTCGAGCGCAGCCAGGAGCAGTTCGTGCCCCGCATGGCCGAGGATGGGCCGTTCCTGATGGGCGACACCATGACGATCCCCGACATCCTGCTCGCGCATTGCATGGGCTGGGCGGTGAACGCGAAGTTCCCGGTGACGGAGCCCTTCCGCGACCACGCCCGCCGGATGCGCGACCGCCCCGCCTTCGCCCGCGCCTCAGCCGCCTGAGCGCCATGGGGCGGCGTGCCGCCCGGCATGAAGGCCCGTCGCAAGGCAGCCCGTGACCAGATAGCCGCCGGTCGGCGCCTCCCAGTCGAGCATCTCGCCCGCCACGAAGACGCCCGGCAGAGCGCGGAGCATGAGGCCGTCGTCGACGGCGGCGCGCGTGACGCCGCCCGCCGTCGAGATCGCCTCGTCCATCGGGCGCGGACCCTCGTGCCGCACGGGCAGCGCCTTGAGGAGCCGCGCCAGCGCCTCGCCCTCGGGCAGCGGCCGTCCGAATTCCTGGAGGAGCGCGCGTTTCACGGCATCGAGGCCCAGCGCCTGCTCGAGATGCTTCGCGACCGTCCGTTTCCGGGGGCGGGCGGCGAGGCGGGCGGCGATGTCCTCCAGGCTCCGGTCGGGCAGGAGGTCGATGGCGAAGGGCGCGCCGTCGCGGACATTGGCCGAGATCGCGTAGACGCCGCCGCCCTCGATCCCGCGCGCGGAGATCACGGCCTCGCCCCGCACCGACCTGTCTCCGGCGATCAGGCGCACGCCCTTGAGCGGCTGGCCGAAATGCGCGGCCATGTGCGGGGTCCAGTCCACGCGAAACCCCATGTTCGCCGGGCGAAAGGGCGCGACCTCGACCCCCTTCGAGGCCAGCAGGGCGGCCCATTCCCCGTCCGACCCGAGCCGCCGCCAGCTCGCCCCGCCGAGGGCGAGGACGGTGACGCGGGGTGCGACCACGCGGACACCCTCCGCCGTCGCGAAGCGCCAGGCCTCCCCCTCCCACCCGGTCCAGCGCCAGCCGGTGCGCAGCTCCGCTCCGATCCGCCCGAGCCAGGCCCGCAAGAGCGGCGAGGCCTTCATGACGACCGGGAAGACGCGGCCGGTCGAGCCGGTGAAGACCTCCTGCCCCAGCCCCTCGGCCCAGGCCACGGCCTCCTCCGGCCCGAAGGCGTCGATCATGGGGGCAAGCCACGCCTCCGCCGCGCCATAGGCCGCCTTGAATTCCGACAGCGGCTCGGCCCTGGTGAAGTTGAGACCGGACTTGCCCGCCATCAGGAACTTGCGCCCCGCGCTCGGCTTGCCTTCCGCGATGACGACGCGCCGCCCGGCCCGCGCCAGCGTCTCGGCCGCCATCAGGCCCGCCGGCCCCGTACCGATCACCAGCGCGTCGACGACCTCGGCCTTGCCGTCTGCGCCGTGCGTCCCATGCTCCTCAGCCATGACGGACGACCCGATCTGCCCCCTCTGCCGCCGCCCGATCCCGGCGCATGCGAAGCAGAGCCTGCATCACCTGATCCCGCGCCTTCGCGGCGGCAAGGGCGGGCCGACCGTGCTCCTCCACCAGATCTGCCACAACGAGATCCACGCGACGCTGTCCGAGGCGGAGCTCGCGCGGAGCTATGCGAGCGTCGAGGCGTTGCGCGCCCATCCCCGCATCGCGCGTTTCGTCGACTGGGTGGCGAAGCGGCCGCCCGACTTCCATTCGAAGACGCCCGGCGCGCGGCGCGGGTGGAAGCGGCGCTGACATCGCCTCAGCCGTCGCACATCGCCTTGATCCGGCGCAGCACCTCGACCCTGCCCGCGCAGGCGTCGGCGGCGATGTCGCGGGCGGTCGTCATCAGGTGCTCGGCCAGCACGATCCGGTCGACGAGCCCGAAATCGTAGGCCTCGTCCGCGCTCAGCTTCTGACCGCCGAGGAGGAGGAGCTTGGCACGCGCGGGCCCCACGAGTTCGCGGAGACGCCCGGGGTCGGAGGGCTGCGGCAGGAAGCCGAGCTTCGCCACCGGATAGAAGAACCGCGCATCCGGAACCGCGAGCCTGAGGTCGCAGGCCAGCGCCATGCCGAAGGCGCCGCCCGCGAGCGTGCCGTTCAGCGCCGCGATGGTGAGGCAGGGCAGCGCCGCGATTCCGCCCGAGACCTGTTCCCACAGGGGAGAGGTGGCGAGGCCCGCGCGCGCCTCCTCGAGGTCGGCACCGGCGGAGAACACCTTGTCCCCCGCCCCCGTCAGGACGAGGGCGCGCAGGTCGTCGGACCCCGCGGCCTCCTCGATCAGCTCCACCATCCGCTCCAGCATGGCGGCGGTCAGCGAGTTCGCCTTCTCCGGCCGGTCGAGCGTGACGGTCCAGAGCGGGCCGTCCTTCGCGATCCCGATCATGCCACGAGGCCCAGAAGCTGCCGGATCTCGGGCGCGCGGAGCGAGATCTCCTCGCCCAGATGCGCGTCCGCCTCCGCGGTGCACATCCAGGACAGCGCGACCGCGGGCCATTCGGGCGGGATGTGGTCCGTCCATTCGAGGCGGCTGATCGCGTTCACGCCCGAGGCCTTGATCTCCTTCTGCATCTGCGTCGCGACCGTGCCGGGCGAGAGGCCCATCGCGCGGATTCCCGCGCTTCCGTGCTCGAGGTGGAGCGACCGCGTCAGCATCGCGGCCCCGGCCTTCGAGGCGCAATAGGCGCTCCAATGCTCGAGCGGGTTGTGCGCCGCGCCGGAGCTGACCGTAAGGATCGTGCCATGGCCCTGCGCCAGCATCGCGGGCAGGACCGCACGCATCCCGTGGAAGACGCCCTTGAGGTTGATATCGATCACCTGCCCCCAGCCGTCGGGATCGACCTCCTCCATCCCCGCGATGGGCTCGATGGCGCCCGCGTTGTTCACGAGGATGTCGACGCGCCCGAAGGCCTCGACCGCGGCGCCGACGGCCGCCTCCACCTCCCAGTAGCGGGTGACGTCCACCGGAACCGCCAGGGCCTGCCGGCCGATCTCGCCCGCGAGCGCGGCGATCTCGTCCCGGCCCCGCGCCATCAGGACGACGTTCGCGCCCTGTTCGGCGAAGGCGCGCGCCGCCGCCGCGCCGATGCCCCGGCTCGCCCCGGTGACGAGCGCCGTCCTTCCCGACAGGTCGAACCTGCGTCCGCGTTCCTCCGCCATTGCCGTCTCCCGCTGCCGTCGCTTGCGTGTCGCGTCAACAGCTAGCGCCCGCCGCGCGCGGGAGCCACCCCATTTCCGGCACGCAAGGCGCGCTTTCCGGGGTTGACGCACGCGCGCGCAGGTGCGGAACTCCGCCCAGATTGTTTGGACCGAACGGAGCCCGTGCCTGCCATGTCCCGCCTTTTTTACTGCGTTTCCGCACTCGCCATCGCATCCGCCGCCCCCGCCTCCGCGCAGGTGATGGCCGAGGAGATCTGGGCCGAATGGCAGGCGGCCGCCGCGGCCGCGGGCCAGCAGATGACCGCCGACATCACCGAGACGGCCGACGGGCTGGTCCTTCAGAACCTCACCACGACGCTGGAGGAGGAGGACGCCGCCGGCGTGGGCCGGCTCGACCGCGTCGCGCTGATCGAGCAGGCCGACGGCACGCTCGTCGTCGAGGTCTCGGAACCCTACGCGATCTCCCTCACCTTCCCCGACGAGGACGGCGCGAACGTCACGCTCGACTTCGTCGTCGAGTATGACGGCCTTGCGGTGTCGGTCTCGGGGACGCCGGAGGCGCGGAGCTACGTCTATTCCGCGGACCTCGTCACGGTCCGCGACAACGGCATCACCAACGACAGCGGCGCGCCCGTCCCGCCCTTCGACTTCGAGGTGGCGATTCGCGACATGTCGACGACCTACGACCTCGTCGGCCCGGCGGGCGCGGAGCAGCGCTTCGACAGCACCTCGTCGGTCGGCAGCCTCGCGATGCGGGTCGACGTCCGGGCGCCCGAGGACGAGGAGCCCGGGCAGTTCAAGTTCAGCACCGCCATCGGCACGCTCGAGTCGAACGCGTCCGGCACCATCGTTCCGCTCGCCACGATCCAGCAGTCCACGACCGGCCTGCCGGGGGGCACCGAGATCGACACCTCGAACACCTATGCCTGGTCGCGGGTCGCCATGTC
Organism: Roseicyclus sp.; assembly: GCF_052168335.1. Classification (GTDB taxonomy): domain Bacteria; phylum Pseudomonadota; class Alphaproteobacteria; order Rhodobacterales; family Rhodobacteraceae; genus Roseibacterium. Next base: position 5,922 of record NZ_JBQLZP010000435.1, read on the forward strand.
CTTCGAGTCGGCGACGGACAGCTTCCGCGCCGATTACGCGAACGAGGGCGGGTCCTTCGCGCTCGCCTTCTCGGAGGAGGCGCTGGTCTACGACATCTCGGCGCGGGAAATCTCGTTCGAGACGCTGGGCAGCGAGATACCGGTGCCCGTCACCGCCACGGCAAGCTCGAGCGAGGTCTCCCTGACCGTGCCGCTTGCGGCCAGCCCCGAGCCGTCGCAGGCGTCCCTGCGCTTCGCCTACCGCGACCTCGAGCTCGGCGAAGGCGTCTGGGGCATGATCGATCCGACCGGCCAGGTGCCGCGCAATCCGCTGACGCTGCTGCTCGACGCGGCGGCGCAGGTGCAGATCACGCGCGACCTGCTCGACCCCGGCGCGATGGAATCGCCGGTTCCGCCGGGCGAGCTGCGCTCGCTCACCGTGTCGGAGCTGGAAGTCAGCTTCGGGGACACCTCGCTGACCGGGACGGCGGACATGACCTTCGCGCCCGGCTCGATGCCGCCCCAGCCGATCGGCCGCGCCGATATCGGCCTGTCGGGCGGCAACGCGCTCCTCGACCAGTTGCAGGCGGCGGGCGTGATCGGGCCCGAGCAGGCGGCCATGGCGCGGGGCGTGGCGGGCATGTTCTCGCGCCCCGGCGCGACGCCCGACACGCTCGAGACCACGCTCGAATTCCGCGCGGACGGCACGGTCACGGCGAACGGGATGCCGCTCCAGTAACGGGGCTGCGGGGACGGATCGACTTGCGCCGGGGGGCGGCGGGCCCTAGGTCCGGGGTCAGCGTTCCTTCCGGCCGGAGACCCCGATGAGCGACCGTGAGACCGACCTCGCCGCCCTTGCCGGGGCCATGCTGGAGGCCGCGCGCAAGGCCGGCGCCGACGGTGCCGACGCGCTGGTCGTGGATGGCACCTCGCTCTCGGTCGACGTGCTGAACCGTCGCCTGGAACAGGCCGAGCGGGCGGAGGGCGTGGAGATCGGCCTCCGCGTCCTCGTGGGCCGGCGGCAGGCGAGCGTCTCGGCCTCGGACACGCGGGCCGAGACGCTCCGCGAGATGGCCGAGCGGGCGGTGGGCATGGCGCGCCTCGCGCCCGAGGACGCGACATTGGGCCTCGCCGATCCGGCGGAGCTGTCGGCGCTGCGCGACGCCGACGCGCTCGACCTGGCCGATCCGTCCGACGACCCCTTACCCGCCGCGCTCGAGGAGGCCGCGCTCCGCGCCGAGGCGGCGGCGCTCGGCGTCGCGGGCGTCAGCCAGGTGCAATCGGCGAGCGCCGGGTTCTCGCGCCGGCGCATTCACCTTGCCGCGACCAACGGCTTCTCGGGCGGCTACGCACGCACCAGCCACGGCGTCTCCTGCGTCGCGATCACGGGCGAGGGGCTGCGGATGGAGCGCGACTATTTCGGCGAGAGCCGCACCCACGGCGCCGACCTGCCCGACCCCGAGGAGATCGGGCGCATCGCGGGCGAGCGCACGGTGGCCCGCGCCGGTGCGCGCAAGCCGCCGACCGGGGCCTATTCCGTCGTCTACCACGAGCGTATCTCCTCCGGGCTGATCGGTCACCTTCTCGCCGCCACCAACGGCAGCGCAATCGTGCGCGGCGCGTCCTGGGCCCGGAACCTCCTGGGGGAGGAGATGCTGCCGAAGGGCATCAGCCTCACCGAGGAGCCGCATCGCCCGCGCGTCGGCGGCTCCCGCCCGTTCGACGCCGAAGGGTTGCCGACGCGCGCCCGCGAGATCGTCGCGGACGGTGTGCTGCGGGGCTGGACGCTCGATCTCGCCACGGCGCGCAGGCTCGGCCTCGCCTCGACCGGGAACGCCGCGCGCGGCACGGGCGGGCCGCCCTCGCCCTCCGTCACCAACGTGACGCTGACCCAAGGGGCGCAGAGCCTCGAGGAGATGCTGCGCGAGATGGGTCAGGGCCTCCTGATCACGTCGATGATCGGCTCCTCCGTCAACGCGACGACGGGAGACTATTCCCGCGGCGCCTCGGGTTTCTGGATCGAGGGCGGCGAGATCGCCTATCCGGTCAACGAATGCACGGTGGCGGGGAACCTCGGCGACATGCTGCGGACGATCCGTCCCGCCAACGACGCGCGCACGCATCTGAGCCATGTCGTGCCGTCGCTTCTTGTAGAAGGACTCACGATTGCGGGCGCCTGAGGACGAGCTCGCCCTCCTGGTCGAGGCCGCGCGGACGGCGGGCGAGATCGCGCGCAAGCACTTCCGCCGCGATCCGGAGATCTGGACGAAGGCCGACGAGAGCCCCGTGACCGAGGCCGACATCGCCATCGACCGGGTGCTCCGCGCCGACCTCCTCGGGGCGCGGCCCGATTACGGCTGGATCTCGGAGGAGACGGAGGACGATCCCGCGCGCCTCCGCGCCGACCGGGTCTTCGTCGTAGACCCGATCGACGGGACGCGCGCCTTCATCGAGGGCGAGACGAGCTTCGCCCATTCCATCGCCATCGTCGACGGGGGCGAGCCGGTGGCGGGCGTCGTCTACCTGCCGATGAAGGACAGGCTCTACGCCGCCGCGCGCGGCCTCGGCGCGACCTTGAACGGGACGGCGATCCGCACATCCTCCGCACAGGTCGAGACGGGCGCGCAGATCCTCGCCACCAAGCCGAACGTCGATGCGAAGCACTGGCCCGGCGGCGTGCCGCCCTTCACCCGCGTCTACCGGCCCTCGCTCGCCTATCGCCTGGCACTGGTGGCGGAGGGGCGCTTCGACGGCATGGTGACATTCCGCGACACCTGGGAATGGGACATCGCGGCCGGTGCGGTCCTCGTGTCGGAGGCGGGCGGCGCGGTGACGGACGGGCGGGGCGAGACGCTGTGGTTCAACGCCCCCGTCCCCCGCGCAAAGGGGATCATGGCCGCGCCGGCGGGCCTGCACTCGGCCCTGCTGCGGCGGCGTCTCGCGAGCTAGCCCGCGATGGAACGGCCGCCGGCTGCCGGCAGGAGAATGGTCGGCTGCGCCTCGTCCCCGACGGCGGGAACCATGGCCGAGACGCTCGCCATCGCGGTGACGAGCAGGAGCGCGGCGAGCGCGATCAGGCTGAGGCGAAGGGTCATCCGTGGCATCTCCGGGAACGGGTCGACGGACCTTGCCGCCACCTCCTGCGTATCACGCGAAGAGTGAACGATGGATTACGGTTCCCCTTACCCCGAGCTGCCCGGCTTGACCGGGCGCGGCAGACCCTTAGGGTGCGCGCGCGGGTCCGGGGCGGTGGTGGGTCCGACCGGGACCGGGGCAGGAGGATCATGACGAAATCGATCGCGCTCGGCCTCTACCTGGCCTGGTCCGGCCGCGGCGGCCTGACCTACGCCAACCGCAAGCTCCGGCAGCGGCTGGAGGAGGGCAAGGAAGATGCCGCCCGCATCGGCGAGCGCCGCGGCGAGGCGGGGCGCCCCCGCCCCGAGGGCAAGCTCGTGTGGTTCCACGCCGCTTCCGTCGGCGAGAGCCTCGCGCTTCTCGAACTGATCCGCCGCATCCTGGAGGAGCGCGAGGATGTCTCGGTCCTCGTGACCACGGGCACCGTGACCTCCGCCGGCGTCATGGCCGAGCGCCTGCCCGACCGCGCCTTCCACCAGTACATCCCGCTCGACGCGCGCGCCTTCGTGCGGCGCTTCCTCGACCACTGGAAACCGGACCTCGCCGTCTGGTGCGAGAGCGAGCTCTGGCCCGCGCTGATCTGCGAGACCCATGCCCGCGGCGTGCCAATGGTCATCGTCAACGCCCGCATGTCGAAGACGAGCCACGACCGCTGGCGCTTTCTCAAGGGGATGGTGCGGAGCCTTCTCGGCCGCTTCTCGCATGCGATGGTGCAGGACGACATCACCGCCATGTATCTCCGCCGCCTCGGCCTGCCGCCCGAGCGGATGGAAGTCACCGGCACGCTGAAGGAAGGCGCCGCGGCCCTTCCCTGCGACGAGGCAGAGCGCACCGAGATGGCCGTGCAGCTCGGCGGGCGGCCCGTCTGGCTCGCGGCCTCCACCCATGACGGGGAGGAGCGGATCGTGCTCGACGCGCACGACCTCGCGCTCAAGGTGAACCCGCGGCTGCTGCTGATCCTCGTGCCGCGCCATCCGCAGCGCGGCGACGAGATCGCGCGCCTCCTCCAGCACGACGGCTGGACCTACAACCGGCGCACGGCGGGCGAACTGCCCGAGCCCGAGGCGCATGTCTACCTCGCCGACACGATGGGCGAGCTCGGCCTCTGGTACCGCGTCTCGCCGATCAGCTTCGTGGGCGGGTCGCTCCAGCCCATCGGCGGGCACAATCCCTTCGAGCCCGCGGCGCTCGGCTCGGCCATCCTGCACGGGCCCTACGTCACAAACTTCGTCGACATCTACCAGCGCCTGACCGAGGCACGGGCCGCGCGCCTCGTCTCGGGGCCCGACACGCTGTCGGAGGCGGTGCACGAGCTCCTGAACCCCGACCGCGCCGCCGCCATGGCCCATGCCGCGTGGGAGGTCGTCTCCTCCGGGGCGGAAGTGACGGACCGCGCGCTCGACATGGTGCTCCACCGGCTCGACGCCGGGTCGCCGGGCCGCGGGGCCTGAGATGCGGGCGCCGGGCTTCTGGTACCGGCCCCCCGGCCTGGCTTCGGCGCTCCTGTCGCCGCTCGGCGCACTCTACGCCGCGGGCACGGCGCGGAGGCTGGCGCGGGGAACGCGGGCGCGCGTGGGCGTGCCGGTGATCTGCGTCGGCAACATCAACGCGGGCGGCACCGGCAAGACGCCGACGGCGATCGCGCTCGCCATGCGGCTGGCGGATCGCGGCGTGGCGGCGCATGTGGTGACGCGCGGCCACGGCGGCGCGCTCGAGGGGCCGGTCCGCGTCGATCCGCGGCGGCATCGGGCGTCGGAGACGGGGGACGAGGCGCTGCTCCTCGCCGCCTTCGCGCCGACCTGGGTGGCGAAGGACCGGGCCGCGGGTGCGCGGGAGGCCGCAGAGGCGGGCGCCCAGGCGATCCTCCTCGACGACGGGTTCCAGAACCCCGCCCTGGCCCACGACCTGTCGCTCGTGGTGGTGGACGCGCTCCGCGGCTTCGGCAACGGCCGCGTGCTGCCCGCCGGTCCCCTGCGCGAGCCGGTGGCGAAGGGCCTGGCGCGGGCGGATGCCGTGCTCGCCATCGGCCCCGAGGCGGCGCAGACCCGCTTCGCCGCGTCGCACGGAGCCGACATCCCCTGCCCGCTTCTCCGCGGCCTGCTGGAGCCCCTGCCGACCGGCCTGCCGCTCCGGGGTCTGCCGGTTCTCGCCTTCGCGGGCATCGGCCACCCGGAGAAGTTCTTCCAGACGCTGCGCGAGCTCGGCGCCGACATCCGCGCTGCCCATGCGCTCAGCGATCACCAGCCGCTCTCGGACGCGCTGATGACGCGGATGCTGCGCGAGGCCAAGGCGCTCGGCGCGCAGGTGGTGACGACCGAGAAGGACGCCGTCCGCCTCTCGCCCGCGCTGAGGCCGAGGGTGCTGACGGTGCCGGTGCGGCTGGTCGTGGAGGATTGGGGGCCCCTCGATCGGGCGCTGGACCGGCTGTTCGCGTAGGGCGGGACTTGTCCCGCCGTGCGTGCGGACGGCTGGCCGATGGCGGGACAGGTCCCGCCCTACGACCAGCCTTCGGTCGCGTCGTCCTGTCCGAGGCCCGGGCCCGGCCGCTCCAGCGCCACCTCCGCGTCCGAGAAGCGGAAGGGCGGGCGCACGCCCGGCACGCCGCCGAGCTCGATCCGGAGGCCGCGCGCCTGTACCTGCGGGTCGGCGAAGACCTCGGCCAGATCGTTGATCGGACCCGCCGGAACGCCCTCCGCCTCGCAGGCTGCCAGAAGATCGGCCTTGCCCCACGCCAGCGTCGCCTCCGTCAGGCGCCGGGTCATCTCGTCCCGGTTCGCGATCCGGTCGGCGTTGGTCAGGAAGTCCGGGTGCCCGGCCATCTCCGCCAGCCCGAGGAGGCCGCAGAGCCGCCGATACTGCGCATCGTTGCCGGTCGCGATGATGATCCAGCCATCGCGGCAGTCGAAGACCTGGTAGGGCGCGAGGTTCTGGTGGGCGTTGCCGATCCGCTGCGGCGGAATGCCCGTGGTCAGGTAGTTCATCGCCTGGTTCGCCATGAAGGCGGTCGCCACGTCCATCAGGCTCATGTCGATGTGCTGGCCGGTGCCGGTCGTTTTCCGCAGATGCAGCGCGGCGAGGATCGCGTTGACGGAATAGAGGCCGGTCAGGATGTCGGTGACGGCGACGCCGACCTTCTGCGGCTGCCCCTCGGGCGCGCCGGTGACGGACATGAGGCCGGACATGCCCTGGATGATGTAGTCGTAGCCCGCCCGGTGCGCGTAGGGTCCCGTCTGGCCGAAGCCGGTGATGGAACAGTAGATCAGACCCGGGTTGATCGCCTTCAGGCTCTCGTAGTCGAGCCCGTATTTCGCGAGGCCGCCGAGCTTGAAGTTCTCGATCAGGACATCGGCGCCTTTCGCGAGGTCGCGCACGCGGGCCCGCCCCTCCGCCGTTCGGAAGTCCGCGATCACCGACTTCTTGCCGCGGTTGCAGGCGTGGAAATAGGCGGCCGAGCGGTCGCCCTCGCGCTCGACGAAGGGCGGACCCCAGCGGCGGGTGTCGTCGCCCTCGGGCGCCTCGACCTTGATGACCTCGGCGCCGAGGTCGGCGAGCGTCTGGCCGGCCCAGGGGCCGGCCAGGATGCGCGCGAGTTCCAGGACGCGGACGCCCGCAAGCGGCGCGGTCATTCCGCGGCGGCGAGCGCTTCGTCGAGGAGCGCCGAGAGATCGGCGAAGCTCATGTTGCCGTGCATCTCGTCGTTGATGATCAGCGTCGGGGTGCCCGGAATGTCGTGGATCGCGGTGTTCGCCTCGTAGGTGGCGAGCATCGCCTGCGCCATGGCCTGGTCGGTCAGGCAGGCGTCGAGTTCCTCGTTCGTGAGCCCCGCGGTCCGCCCGATCCGCCGCAGGTTGTCGGCCACGTCCGCGGGCTGCCCTTGCGTCCATTCCGGCTGCTGCTGGTAGAGCAGGTCCACGACGCCGAAATACCTGTCCGGCCCGGCGCAGCGCGCGACCATGCCGGCCCAGAGGCCGAAACGGTCGAAATAGACCTCGCGATAGACGTAGTTGATGCGGCCGGGGTCGATGTAGTTGGCCTTGAGTTCGGGCATCACCCGCTCGTGGAAGGTGCGGCAATGCGGGCAGGTGAAGGAGGCGTACTCGATCAGCGTCACCGGCGCGTCGGGGTTGCCGAGCGTCATCTCGAGCACCTCTGGGGCCGCGGCGGTATCGGCCGCCTGCGCATTCGCCGCGCCGACGGGAAGCAGCGCCTCGGTCCGCTGTCCGGGACGGAGCAGCATCGTCCCCCCGATTGCCAGCGCCCCGACGCCCGCGGCGCCCATCAGCATCTTCCTGCGATCCATCTTCTGCCTCCAGTCGTCCTGTCAGTTCTTGGCCTTACCCGGCCACGACCTTGCGCGCCAGTGCCTCGAGCGCGGCGCGCAGGGTGTCGTCCTCGATGTCCTGCAGCCCCTCGGTCGCGGCGGCCAGCCGCGCGGGATCGGGCTCCTTCGCGGGCGGAGCCGCCTTGTGCGCGAAGGCGACGCGCCCCTCCGCGAAGC
>NZ_JBQLZP010000436.1:0-2758 GCF_052168335.1 Roseicyclus sp.
TACCTCCTCGTGGACGCCGCCCCGCAATATGCCTCGACGGTGGCCTTCACGGTGCGGACGGGACAGGACGGCGCGGGCGACGCGCTCGGCGGCATCGCGCGGCTGACCGGAGCCGCCGGCGGCGCCGAGGCCGCGATCCTGGCCGAGTTCCTGCACAGCCAGACGCTGATCGAGCGGCTCGCCCGCAGGCTCGACATCGTGGGTCACTATTCCGGACCCCAGGGCGACCCGGTCTTCGCGCTTTCGCGCGATGCGACCGTCGAGGATCAGTTGGCCCACTGGCGCCGGATGCTCCGGGTGACGCACGACGCGGGCACGGGCCTCATCGAGCTGAGGGTCCTCGCCTTCTCGCCGGAAATGGCGCAGCTCATCGCGCGCGAGCTCGTCGTGGAAGGGCAGGCGCTGGTCAATGACCTGAACGCGCGCGCGCGGCAGGACGCCACCGCACAAGCCTCGCACGGCCTCGCCGTGGCCGAGGCCCGACTGGCGGAGGCGCGCGCCGCGCTGACCGCCTTCCGTATCGAAAGCGGCATCGCCGAGCCCGGATCGGACATCGAGGGGCGCTTCGCCGTCGTGCGCCACCTCCAGGCCCAGCTCGCCCAGGCGCTGGCCGCGGACGGGCCCGCAGATCCGGCGGACGCCGAGCGCGTGGCCTTCCTGAGACGTCGCATCGCGGAGGAGCGCGCGCTGGCCGGCGAGGAGGACACCGGCCCCGGCAGCAGGGATTACCCCGCACTCCTCGCCGGCTACGAACGCCTCGCCGCTGAACGAGACTTCGCCGAGGCGGCGTGGCGCGCGTCGGTCGCGGCCCATGACATCACGCTGGCGGCCGCGGCGCGGCAGGCGAGCTACCTCGCCGTCTACATCCAGCCGACGCTCGCCGAGCGGGCCGACCATCCCCGTAGCGGCGCGATCCTCGGGCTGCTCGCGCTGTTCCTCCTGCTGGTGTGGTCCATCGCGCTGCTGACGGCCGCGGCGATCCGCGACCGGCGCTGAGCCCGCGCCATGATCCGCTTCGACGGCGTGGAGAAGGGCTTCCGCGGCGACGGTCGCCGGAAGGTTCTCGACGGCCTGACCTTCGAGCTGCCCGGCGGCAGGTCCGTCGCGCTCCTCGGGCGGAACGGGGCGGGGAAGTCCACGCTTCTCCAGCTTGTCTCGGGCAACCTCCGGCCCGACCGGGGGAGGATCGCGCGGACCGGGACCGTCTCCTGGCAGGTCGGTTATGGCGGCGCCTTCCACCCCGAGCTGACCGGCGCGCAGAACACGCGCTTCGTCGCCCGCGTCCACGGCGTCGCCCCCCGCGCGCTCGAGGCCTTCGTCGCCCGCGTCCACGGCGTCGCCCCCCGCGCGCTCGAGGCCTTCGTCGAGGATTTCGCCGAACTGGGGGAGCGGTTCCACAGGCCCGTGCGCACCTATTCGCAGGGCATGAAGGCGCGGCTGACCTTCGGTCAATCCATGGGCATCGCCTTCGACACCTACCTGGTGGACGAGGTGACGGCCACGGGCGACGCCGTCTTCCGCGAGAAGAGCCGGGCGATCCTGCGCGAGCGGCTCGGCGCGGCGGGCGCCATCGTGGTCAGCCACAATCCCGAGGAGCTTCGCGCCCTCTGCACCGCGGGCCTCGTGCTCGAGGACGGCAAGGCGCGCTACTTCGACGACCTCGAGGAGGCGATCGCCAGGCATCTCTCCGGTCTCTGACGCCGGCTTCCCGCGAGCTTTAGGCAATCTCCCGACCGCGTCCACATTGTCGGCCCGCACCGGCCGCAGCCCCCCCGCATGAGATGACCCGCTTGCGCGCGGAGGGCCTTCATGACGGGCATCGCATTCTCGGGACGGGTGGAGACCGGCCACGGCGGCCTCGACACCGGGATCGACGGTATGACCGTCGTGGAGACGGACGCGGGCGCCATCCTCTTCGTCTCGAGCGGGCCGCGCGGCGGGATCGTCGCGCACGACCTCTCCGGCGCGACGGCGAGCGTCGCGGGCCTCTCCTACTTCGGCCCCGGCTGGGGCGGCGACGCGCTTGCCGGGCCGGTCTTCCTCTCGATCGGGGGCGAGGACCACCTGATCGTGGCCGGCAGCGGCGAAAGCGGGCTCTGGACGCTCTCCCCCGACAGCTTCGGCGCGGCGGCGCTCCTCTCCGGCCTCGCGCCGGAGCTCGGGCCCGTCCGCGACGCCGCCGAGGGGACGGAGGGGCGCACCTATCTGGCCGACGGCTTCACGGGCGGGCTCACGGTCCATGCCTGGACAGGAACGGCGCTGACGCAGACCGCCGCCATCGCCGACACCGACGCGACCTATGCCGCCGACGTTTTCCGGCTGGCGACAGCCGAGGTCGGGCCGCACCGCTACATCCTCGCCGCCAGCCAGTCGGAAGCCGGCGTCGCGGCCTTCCGCGAGGAGCCCGAGGGCCTCGTCGCGACCGGCGCCATGGGTGCGGGCGAAGGTCTCGGCGTCATGATCCCCACCGCGATGGAGACCGTTATGCTCGGCGGGCGACACTTCGTCGTCCTCGCCTCGGCCGCCGGGAACGGCGCCGGCGGCGCGCTCAGCGTCCTCGAACTCCTGCCGAGCGGCGCGCTGGTGCCCACGGATCACGTGACGGACACGCTGGAAACGCGGTTCGGCCGGGTGCAGGACGTCGCCATCGCCACGGCGGGCGGGCATGCCTATGTCGCGGCGGGCGGCGGCGACGACGGCCTGACCCTCTTCGCGCTCCTGCCGAACGGGCGGCTCCACCTGCTCGAGAGCGTCGGGG
>NZ_JBQLZP010000437.1:0-2949 GCF_052168335.1 Roseicyclus sp.
CCCCGGTGCCCGCCCCGGGGCGACGCGCGGCGCCTCGCGCGGCACGGGCCGGTCCGAGACCGGAAGGTCCGGCGCGCCGGCAGGCGTCGGCAGGGCCGCGATCTGGTCCGTCACCTCGGCCTCGGGGGCGGGCGGCACGGGTTCGGGCGCCGCGTCGGCGACGGGCGGAGGCGCCTCCTCCGGCGGTTCGGCGGGGGGCGGCGGCTCCTCGGGGGCGGGCGGCTCGGGGGCCGCGCTTTCCTCGATCGGGGGCGGGGCCACGGGCGTCTCGAGGACGGTCGGCGTCGGCTCGGTCCCCGAGGTCAGCGCCTCGAACTCGGACACCGACAGGATGGTCACGCCGGTCACCTGGAACTCGGCCTCGGTCCTCTGGCTGAACAGCGAATCCCCGACCGCGACCCAAAGCAGGATCGCGGCATGGATCGCCGTCGATGCGTAGAGCGACCGGCGCATGAGTTTCTCACTCTCCAGACCCGTCTAGCCCCGTTCCATCGAGCCTCGGCCCGCCCGAATCCGTCACCAGCCCGATCTCGCGGAAGCCGCCGGCGTTGAGCGCGCCCATCACCGTCATGACGCGCTCGTAGGGGATGCCCCCGTCGGCGCGCAGGAAGATGCGCGTGCTCTCGCGCTCGGCCGCGATGGACCGGAGCCGCGTGACGAGCTGGTCCACCGGAACCTCGGTCGTCTGGATCAGCACCGCGCCCTCGGGCGTCAGCGTCACGGTCAGCGGCTCCTCCTCCTCGGTCGGAAGCGCCTCGGCGGAGGTGTCGGGCAGGTCGATGGGCACGCCCACGGTCATCAGCGGCGCGGCGACCATGAAGATGATGAGAAGGCACATCATCACGTCCACGAAGGGCGTGACGTTGATTTCGGACATGGGCCGGGCGCCGCGGCTGCCCCGTCCCCTGCGGCGGCGCGTCCCGCCCTTCTCCGCGACCGAGGCGCCCATCAGTCGAGTTGCCTTGACAGGAGCGTCGAGAACTCGTCGGCGAAACCCTCGTAGCTCGCCACGAGGCTTTCGGCATCGGCCGAGAGCTTGTTGTAGAAAATCACCGCCGGGATGGCGGCGAGAAGGCCGAGGCCGGTGGCCAGCAGCGCCTCGGCGATGCCGGGGGCGACGACGGCGAGCGAGGTGTTGCCGGAGACCGCGATCTCCTGGAAGGAGCGCATGATCCCCCAGACCGTGCCGAAGAGGCCCACGAAGGGCGCTGTCGCGCCGGTCGTGGCGAGGAAGTTGAGCCCGTTGGTCAGCCGCTCGTTCTCGCGCGCGATGGCGACATCCATCGAGCGGTCGACGCGCTGCTGCACGCCGGGGATCAGCGCCCCGTCGTCGCGCAAGCTGCGCCGCCATTCGGTCATGCCGGCGACGAAGACCCGCTCGGAGGCGCTGGAGGGCGCGGCGGCGATCTGGTCGTAGAGCTCGTCCAGCGGCTCGCCCGACCAGAAGGCCGCGTCGAAGGCCTGCGCATTGGCGCGGGCGCGGCGGTACATCGCGTATTTCGAGAAGGTGATCGCCCAGACGTAGACCGACGCCACGATGAGCGCGATCATGACGAGCTGGACGGTGATCGATGCACGGAAGAAGAGCGCGAGGAGGGTGTAATCGGCCTCCTGCGCCAACGCGAGCGTTTCGGTTTCCATACCTGTTACTTCAGTCCTCTGGCCCGGCCTCTGTCGCGGGCGCGTTATGTCCGCGCCTCATTTCACGGAAGTCTACCAGCTTCCAGCGGGGTTGGCGAACACTTCTCCGTCACATGCCGTCATCTGCCGTTATCGCCGCGAGACGTGCGCGAATATCCGCCGGGAGGCGGGTGGCGCGCCCCGCCGCGTCGAGAACCACGATGCGCACCAGCGCCTCGAGGAGCACGTCCTCGCCCCGCAGGACGCGCTGCGGCATGTCGAAGCTCGCGCCCCGGAGCGCGGTCGCGCGGGTCTCGACGATCAGCTCGTCCTCGAAGCGGCCGGGGCGGAGATAGTCCGCCTCGACCCGGCGGACGGCGAAGACGAAGCCGCGCGCCTTCATGTCGGTCTGGCTGATCCCGGCCTCGCGCACCATCTCCGAGCGCCCGCGCTCGAGGAAGCGGAGGTAGTTGGCATAGTAGACGATGCCGGCGAGGTCGGTGTCCTCGTAGTAGACCCGGACGGGATGGCGGTGGAGCTTCATGCGACGCGGACCTCCGGCGGGGTACTACTGCGGGCGGGGCAGCCGCGCCGCGAGGCGGAGCGCGTGGCTCGGATCGGTCGCGGCGACGGGCAGGACGGGGTCGTAGGCCGCGCGGATGAGGTCTGCGACCTGCGGCTTGAGGATCGCCGGTCCGCCCTCGGTCAGGACGGCGAGCGGCGAGGCGCCGATGAAAGCGGTGTCCGACCACAGGAGGATCGTCTGGACCGCCTGCGACAGCGCGATCGTCTCGGCCGGGACCCCGGAGAGGGCCGCGTCCATGCGCAGGAAGACGAAGGCCGCCCGGATGCCGCCCGCCGCATCGAAGCGGAAGGCGCGGTACTGGTTGGCGTCGGCCGCCTCGAGACGCGCGACGGTCGCGGGCAGGTCCGGCAGGAGCCGGTCGAGACCGGGCGTGGCGGAAAGCTCCGCCCAGTCGCGCAGGAAGAAGACCATGAAGTTCGCGCCGAGCTCGGGGTCGGTGCCGGTCATGGCGTGCCCCGCGAGCGCCGCGACGGCCTCGATCGCGCCCTTGAGCACGGGGACGGTGGCGTCCTCGACCCCGAAGACGACCGGGGCGAGCGGCCGGCCCCAGCGGGCGAAGAGGAACTGTCCGTCGGCGCGCGTGAAGAGCGCGGCGATCTCGTCGGCGTCGAAGGGGGCGAGGGAGGTGTCGGACATGTGGGCGAGGGTGTGGCGCGCGGCCGTCGCGCGGTCAAGGGAGGAGCGGGGTTTCGTCCCGCTGCGCGGGCCGACCCGCCGGGGGGCGCTGCCCCCCGGACCCCCCG
>NZ_JBQLZP010000438.1:0-2218 GCF_052168335.1 Roseicyclus sp.
AGTTCCGCCGCATCTATGCTGACGCCGAGCGTCAGCGGGGCGACACGGGCGAGCTTCTGATCGGCCTCCTCGAGCGCCGTCTCGACGCGGTCGTCTACCGCGCCAAGTTCGTGCCGACCATCTTCGCCGCCCGCCAGTTCGTGAACCATGGCCATGTCACGGTGAACGGCAAGCGCGTCAACATCCCCTCCTACCGGGTGAAGGACGGCGACGTGATCGAGGTGCGCGAGAAGTCCAAGCAGCTCGCCGTGGTCCTCGAGGCCGTGCAGCTCGCCGAGCGCGACGTGCCCGACTACATCGAGGCCGACCATTCCAAGATGACCGCCACCTTCGTGCGGACCCCGGGCCTCGGCGACGTGCCCTACCCGGTGCACATGGAACCGAACCTCGTCATCGAATACTACGCGCAGAACTGAGGCGCCGGGGCCGCGAGGCCCGCGCCGTCCGCGCATCGTTTCTCGTTCGGGCCGTGCCGTTCCGGTGCGGCCCGAAGCTTTTCAGGACATCCCGCAGCGGAGGGAGGCATCCATGACCGAGACGCACCCCGTTTACGGCCGGATCGAGGGCCCGATCGTCATCATCGGCTTCGGCTCGATCGGCAAGGGCACCTGGCCCCTCATCGAGCGCCACTTCGACTACGACGCCGAGAAGCTCGTGGTGATCGAGCCCGATGCCGGGAAGGCGAACTTCCTGCGCCAGCACCGCATCGCCCACGTGCAGGAGCGGCTGACGCGGGAGAACTACCGCGAGGTGCTGGGCGGGCTTCTGGAGCCGGGCAAGGGGTTCTGCGTGAACCTGAGCGTCGACACCTCGTCGCTCGACCTCATGCGCTTCTGCCGCGAGATCGGCGTGCCCTACATCGACACGGTGGTGGAGCCCTGGGCGGGCTACTACTTCGGCACGACGGACAACGCGGCGCGGACGAACTACGCGCTCCGGCAGGCGGTGCGGGACGAGAAGGCGCGGAACCCCGGCGGGTCGACGGCGATCTCGTGCTGCGGCGCCAATCCCGGCATGGTCTCGTGGTTCGTGAAGGAGGCGCTCCTGACGCTCGCGCGGGACACCGGCCGCGAGGTCGCGGCGCCGACCGACCGCGCGGGCTGGGCGCGGCTGATGCAGTCGCTCGGCGTCAAGGGCATCCACATCGCCGAGCGCGACACCCAGGACCGCCGGGTGCCGCGCCCGAGGGGCGTCTTCGTCAACACCTGGTCGGTCGAGGGCTTCGTCGCCGAGGGCTTCCAGCCCGCCGAGCTCGGCTGGGGCACGCACGAGCCCTGGTTCCCCGAGAACGGCCACCGCCACGACACCGGCTGCCAGGCGGCGATCTGGCTCGAGCGGCCGGGCGCGATCACGCGGGTGCACACCTGGTGCCCGACGCCGGGACCGCAGTTCGGCTTTCTCGTCACGCACAACGAGGCGATCTCGATCGCCGACTACTACACGGTGGGGCAGGGCGCGCATCCCGAGTACCGCCCGACCTGCCACTACGCCTACCACCCCTGCGACGACGCGGTCCTGTCGCTGCACGAGATGTTCGGCTCGGGCCGGGCGCAGGAGAAGCACCACATCCTGACCGAGGACGAGATCGTGCAGGGCAAGGACGAGTTGGGCGTGCTGCTCTACGGGCACGAGCGGAACGCGCTCTGGTACGGCTCGCGGCTGTCGAACGACGAGGCGCGCGACCTCGCGCCCTACCAGAACGCGACCGGCCTCCAGGTGACGAGCGCGGTGCTGGCCGGCATGGTCTGGGCGCTGGAGAACCCGGGCGCGGGCATCGTCGAGGCCGACGAGATGGACCACGCCCGCTGTCTCGAGGTGCAGCGCCCCTATCTCGGGCCGGTCGAGGCGCATTACACCGACTGGACGCCGCTCCAGGACCGCTGGGAGCTCTTCCCCGAGGACATCGACCCCGAGGAGCCCTGGGCCTTCCGCAACGTGCTGGCGAGCTGACCGGATCGCGCAGCCCTGCGGGCTGCATTCCCTTCTCTCGCCCCGCCCCTCCGGGACGGGGCTCGGGTTTCTTGCGTATTTGTCGAAAGATGAAAGGGCGAGGGGCGGGTGTGCGGGGATGCACGCTCGGCCCGATGGACGCCGGTGGAAAACGGGCGTAAGGGCAGGGGGATGGCACTCGGCGACGGTCTCAGGACGCTCTCCCTCGCGGAGGCGGAACGGCTGCCCCCCTGGCGGCGGCCGGTGGCGCTTCTGGCGCTGATGGCCT
>NZ_JBQLZP010000439.1:0-6027 GCF_052168335.1 Roseicyclus sp.
GCGATGTGGCGGGCACGCGCGTCCTCGACCTCTGCGCCGCCCCCGGCGGCAAGGCGCTGCAACTGGCCGCCGCCGGGGCGGAAGTCGTGGCGCTCGACATCTCGGACGCGCGGCTCGACCGGCTGCGCGAGAACCTCGCGCGGACCGGGCTATCGGCCGAGATCGTGGTCGGCGACGCGCTGGCGCACGAGGGGCGCTACGACGCGATCCTCCTCGACGCGCCCTGCACGGCCACGGGCACGATCCGCCGCCACCCGGACCTGCCCTTCGTCAAGCGCGAGGCCGAGGTCGAGCCGCTGACGCGCCTGCAGATGCGCCTGCTCGACCACGCGATCGGCCTTCTCGCGCCCGGGGGACGGCTCGTCTACTGCACCTGCTCGCTCCTGCCCGTGGAGGGCGAGTTCCAGGTGAAGGCCGCGCTCAAGCGCCACGAGGGCCTTCGCGTCCTGCCCGCCGACCCGGGCGCGCTCGGCGGCGAGGCGGACTGGGCGACGCCCGAGGGGGGCCTGCGCACGCGGCCGGATTTCTGGGCCGACAGGGGTGGCCTCGACGGGTTCTACGTGGCCTGCCTGACCCGCGATTGACGGCGCGCCGGCAACAAGCTGTAGGCGTGACAGGAGGGGCCTCCGCCTGTATCCTGTTGCCAACGAACACAAGAGCAGTCCCCGCAGGCCGATGTCCGACACCCTGCATCCGTTGACCGGAACGCCCGGCCTGACCCCGGCGCGGCGCGCGCCGGGCCTGTCGCTGGCCGACCGCCTCGCGGCGTTCCGGGCGGGCCTCGGGCCGCGCGCGGGGGGCCTCGTCTGGCGGCCCGAGCCGCGCTTTCCGGGGTCGGTGGTGGCCGGACGGCAGCTCATGGCGGGCAATTTCCGCTTCGGCGGCGCGCTGATGGACGCGCCGGGGCGGAGCCCCTGGGACATCGCGCCGCCGAACGAGGCCTTCCGCGACGCGCTGCACGGGTTCGAGTGGCTGGGCGACCTCGCCGCGCTGCCCAAGGCCGAGGGTCGCGCCACGGCGCAGGCCTGGGTGCTGGACTGGGCGCGGCGCTACGGGCGCGGGCGCGGCCCCGGCTGGACCCCGGACCTGACCGGCAGGCGGCAGATCCGCTGGATTACCCACGCGCTCTTCCTCCTGAACGGCATGGAGCGCGACGAGAGCCGCGCCTTCCACCGCGTCCTCGGGCGTCAGGCGGCGTTCCTCGCGACGCGCTGGCAGCGCGCCACCCCCGGCCTCGCGCGGTTCGAGGCGCTGACGGGCCTGGTCTACTCGGCCTGCGCGCTCATGGGGATGGAGGGCCAGCTCGATCCCGCGCTCGAGGCGCTGGGAAACGAATGCGCGCGCGAGATCGACGCGCAGGGCGGCATCGCCACGCGCAACCCCGAGGATCTTCTCGAAGTCTTCGTGCTGCTGACCTGGATTGCCCAGCTCCTCGCCGAAACGGGGCGCGGGACGGACCCGGCGGTGGACGGCGCCATCCAGCGCATCGCGCCCACGCTGCGGAGCCTGCGCCACGCCGACGGAAGCCTCGTGCGCGCGCATGGCGGCGGCCGTGGCGCGCCGGGGCGGCTCGTCGCCGCGCTGGTCCTCTCCGGCGTGCGGCCGACGCAGGCCAAGGGGCTCGCCATGGGCTTCGCGCGCCTCGCGCAGGGCCGCGTCACCGTGATCGCCGACGCCGCGCCGCCGATGACGGGACCGCGCGCGACATCCGCCCACGCCGGAACGCTCGGCTTCGAGATGACCTCGGCCGACGACCCGCTGATCGTCGCCTGCGGCTCGGGCGCGCGGTTCGAGCCCGAATGGCGCATGGTCGGCCGCGCCACCGACAGCCATTCCACGCTCTGCCTCGAGGGGTATGCCTCGGCCCGTCTTGCGCCCGGCTACGCGGCGGACGGGTCCGAGCGCCCGCCGCTGGCCGATGGCCCGGCCGAGGTCCTGGTGCAGGACAAGGCGACCGAGGCCGGACTGGGCGTGACCATGTCGCACGACGGCTGGCGGCGGACCCATGGCCTGACGCACCTTCGGAACCTGACGCTCGAGGACAACGGCACGCTTCTCCGGGGCGAGGACGCGCTCGCCGCATTTACACCGGCCGATCGCACGCAGCTCGACGCCGCCTATGCGCGCCTGCCCTCGGACAAGGGCCTGCGCTACGCGCTGCGCTTCCACCTGCACCCCGAGGTCAAGGCCTCGCTCGACCTCGGCGGCACGGCGGTGTCGCTGACGCTGCCCTCCGGCGAGACCTGGGTCTTCCGGCATTCCGGCAACGGAGTGCTCTCGCTCAAGCCCTCGCTCTACTTCGACGGACGGCGCCTCCGGCCGCGCGCGACAAAACAGATCGTTCTGTCCGCCCGGATGAAGGGCTATGGCACCGTCGTCGGCTGGAGCCTCGCGCGTCCCATCGCCTTCCTTCCGCACGGCCGTCTGCCCCCCGGCCGAACCTGACCCGCCCGCCGAACGACACCGACGAAAGGACTGCCGCCCCGATGACCGCCCCGACCGACGCCGTTGCGCTCCACCGCCCGCTTACCGACGCCGTTCCGCTCCGCCGCGCGCTGATCTCCGTCTCCGACAAGACCGGCCTGACCGAGCTCGCCTCGGCGCTGGCCGCGCGCGGGGTCGAGGTCGTGTCGACGGGAGGGACGGCGCGGGCGCTGCGCGAGGCGGGCCTGACCGTCACGGACGTGTCCGAGATCACGGGATTTCCCGAGATGATGGGCGGACGGGTCAAGACGCTGCACCCCAAGGTCCACGGCGGCCTCCTGGCGCTCAGGGACGAGCCCGCGCATCTCGCGGCGATGGAGGCGCATTCGATCCCGGCGATCGACCTTCTGGTGGTAAACCTCTACCCCTTCGAGAAGACCGTGGCGGGCGGCGCGGACTACGCGACCGCGATCGAGAACATCGACATCGGCGGACCCGCGATGATCCGCGCGGCGGCCAAGAACCACGCCCATGTCGCCGTCGTGACCGACCCCGAGGACTACCCGGCCCTCCTCGAGGCGCTCGAGGAACACGGCGGTGCGACGCCCTACGCGCTCCGCCAGAGGCTCGCGCTGACGGCCTATGCGCGAACGGCGGCCTACGACGCGGCGGTCTCGGCATGGCTGGCGGAGGCCTCTGGCGAGGCGACGCCCCGCCGCCGCGCCTTCGCGGGCACTCTCGCCCTGCCGCTCCGCTACGGCGAGAACCCGCACCAAGCGGCCGCCTTCTACACCGACGGCTCCCGCCGCCCCGGCGTCGCCACCGCGACCCAGCACCAGGGCAAGGAGCTGAGCTACAACAACATCAACGACACCGACGCCGCCTTCGAGCTGGTGGCCGAGTTCCACCCCGACGACGGGCCGGTCTGCGCCATCATCAAGCACGCCAATCCCTGCGGCGTTGCGCGCGGCAAGTCGCTGGCCGAGGCCTATACCCGCGCCTTCGACTGCGACCGCACCTCGGCCTTCGGCGGGATCGTGGCCCTGAACCGGACGCTCGACGCCGACACCGCCGAGCGGATCGTCGAGATCTTCACCGAGGTCGTGATCGCGCCCGACGCCACCGACGAGGCAAAGGCCGTCTTCGCCGCGAAGAAGAACCTCCGCCTGCTGACGACGGGCGGCCTGCCCTCGCCGACCGAGCCCGCGCTCGCCTTCCGGCAGGTCGCGGGCGGTTTCCTCGTGCAGGACAAGGACGTTGGCCGCATCGAGGAGGAGCTTCTGCGCGCCGTCAGCCGCCGCCACCCCTCGCCGCGCGAGATGGCGGACATGATCTTCGCCTGGACGATCGCCAAGCACGTGAAGTCGAACGCCATCGTCTACGCGAAGGACGGCGCGACCGTGGGCATCGGCGCGGGCCAGATGAGCCGCGTCGATTCGAGCCGCATCGCCGCCCGCAAGGCGCAGGACATGGCCGAGGCGCTCGGCCTGCCCGAGAGCCCGGCGGTGGGCGCGGTCCTCGCGTCGGACGCGTTCTTCCCCTTCGCCGACGGCCTGCTCGCCGCCGCCGAGGCGGGCGCGACCGCGGTGATCCAGCCCGGCGGCTCGATGCGCGACGAGGAGGTGATCGCCGCCGCCGACGCGCGCGATCTCGCCATGGTGTTCACGGGCATGCGGCATTTCCGGCACTGAAAGGACGGGGCGGATGCGGCTTCTCTACATCACGGCGGTGCTCTGGTTCCTCGCGGACCAGGTGTCGAAATACCTCGTCCTGCACTGGGCGGGGCTGATCGACCGCGGCGTGATCGAGGTCTTCCCGCCCTTCCTCGTGTTCAAGCTCGGCTACAACACCGGCATAAACTTCGGCCTCTTCTCCGGCGGGCCGGAGGTGACGCGCTGGGTGCTCCTCGGCCTCGCGCTCGCCATCGCGGCCTGGCTCCTGTGGTGGGCGCGCACGGGGCTGACGCGGCCCATCGCGCTGATCTCGGCGGGCGCGGTGATCGGCGGCGCGCTCGGCAACGCGCTCGACCGGCTGCTGGTGGGGGCTGTCGTGGACTTCCTCAACATGTCCTGCTGCGGCATCCGCAACCCCTTCGCCTTCAACGTGGCAGACATCGGGATCGTAATGGGCGCGATCGGCCTCCTGATCTTCGCCGACAGCCCGAAGAAGGAGTCGTGACGCCGTCGCCGCGATGCGTTAGACGGGGGATCGCAAAGGAGGGGCGCATGCTGCGACTGAGAAAATCCGCGATCCTTGCAGCCTCGATGCTGGCGCTGGCGGCCTGTTCCTCGGGCACGCCGCAGCTCATGAACCTCCGGAACACCGAGGACGGGCCGGACGAGTTCGCCGTGCTGCCGACCGCGCCGCTCGAGATGCCCCAGAGCTTCGCCGAATTGCCCGAGCCGACGCCCGGCGCGCCGAACCGCGTCGACCCGAATCCCGAGGCCGACGCCATCGCGGCGCTCGGCGGCAACGCCGCGCGCGGCGCGGGCGCGGGCGGCGGCCTCGTCAGCTACGCCACGCGCTTCGGCGTGAGCGGCGACATCCGCCCTGTCCTCGCCGCCGAGGACGAAGCCTACCGCCAGCGCAACAACGGCCGCATTCTCGAGCGCATGTTCGGCACGACGGTCTATTTCGAGGCCTACCGCCCGCAGGCCCTCGACCGCTACGCCGAGCTCGAGCGTCTGCGCCGCATGGGCGTGCGGACGCCCGCCGCCCCGCCGCAGACCGAATAATCCGCGCCGCCCGTCACGCTTGCGTCATGGCGGTTGATGCCGCCGCGCCGGGGCATACATGCTGCGGCGACCAGATGCTTCGACGGGAGGCTTGTTCAATGCTGCGCCGCATCGCCCTCGGTCTCGTCCTGACGCTCGCCGCCACGGCCGCGCAGGCCGCCGAGAACGTCACCGAGTTCTTCCTCGACAATGGCCTCCAGGTCGTGGTGATCGAGGATCACCGCAGCCCCGCCGTGACCCACATGCTCTGGTACCGCGCGGGCGCCGCAGACGAGCCGCCCGGTGTCTCGGGCGTGGCGCATTTCCTCGAGCACCTGATGTTCAAGGCCACCGACGAACTCGAGAGCGGCGAGTTCAGCCGCGTGGTCGAGGCGAACGGCGGTTCGGACAACGCCTTCACGTCCTGGGACTACACCGGCTACTTCCAGCGCGTCGCCTCCGACCGCCTCGGCCTGATGATGGAGATGGAGGCCGACCGGATGCGCGATCTCCGCTTCGCCGACGAGGAGGTCGTGACCGAGCGCAGCGTGATCCTCGAGGAGCGCGCGCAGCGGGTCGATTCGACCCCCGGCGGCCTCTTCAACGAGCAGATGCGCGCGGCGCTCTTCCTCAACCACCCCTACGGCGTGCCGATCATCGGCTGGCGCCACGAGATGCAGGGGCTCGACCGCGCTGCGCTGGTCGAGTTCTACGACACGCATTACTGGCCCAACAACGCGATCCTGATCGTCGCGGGCGACGTCACGCCCGACGAGGTCCGCGCGCTGGCCGAGGAGCATTACGGCCCGATCCCGGCGAATCCGGACATCGTCGAGCGCGTCCGCCCGCAGGAGCCGCCGCAGATCGCCGACCGCCGCGTGATCTTCGA
>NZ_JBQLZP010000440.1:0-2390 GCF_052168335.1 Roseicyclus sp.
CCTCCTGCTCGGCGAGCCAGCGCTCGGCGTCGAGGGCCGCCATGCAACCCATCCCGGCGCTCGTCACGGCCTGCCGGTAGACGTGGTCGGTGACGTCGCCCGCGGCGAAGACGCCTGGGATCGAGGTCTGCGTCGTGCCGGGGACGACCTTGACGTAGCCGCCGTTGTGCAGCTCGAGCTGGTCCTTCACGAGCTCGGTCGCGGGCGCGTGGCCGATGGCGACGAAGAAGCCCGCGCAAGGGATCGTGCGCGTCTCGCCCGTCTCGACATGCCGGACCACGACGCCCTCGACGCCCCGCGGCGCCTCGGAGCCCACGACCTCGTCCACGGTGTGATTCCAGACGACCTCGATCTTGGGATGGCGGAACAGGCGGTCCTGCATGATCTTCTCGGCCCGCAGGCTGTCGCGGCGGTGCACCAGCGTCACCTTCGAGGCGAAGTTCGTCAGGAACAGCGCCTCCTCCACGGCGGTGTTGCCGCCGCCGATGACCACGATCTCCTTGCCGCGGTAGAAGAAGCCGTCGCAGGTGGCGCAGGCCGAGACGCCGAAGCCCTTGAAGTGCTCCTCCGACGGCAGGCCCAGCCACTTGGCCTGCGCGCCCGTGGCCAGCACCAGCGCGTCGGCGGTATAGGTCGTGCCGCTGTCGCCCGTCGCCCGGAACGGGCGCTTCGAGAGGTCGAGCGACGAGATGTGGTCCGAGATGATCTCGGTCCCCATCTCGCGGGCATGGGCCTCCATACGCACCATGAGGTCGGGGCCCATGACGCTTTCGTCGCCGGGCCAGTTCTCCACGTCCGTCGTGATCGTGAGCTGACCGCCCGGCTGGATGCCCTGCACGAGGATCGGCTTCAGCATCGCGCGCGAGGCGTAGACGCCCGCGGTGTATCCGGCGGGGCCGGAGCCGATGATCAGGAGGCGGGTGTGGCGGGTCTCGGGCATGTCGGCACCTCAGGCAGCGTGAAGGCCGTTCCGATATAGGCCGGTGGCCTTTCGGGCGAAAGGGTCCATCGGCCGCAGGCGCGGGACCGGGACTTCCCATCCTGCTCAGGGGACGGGCATTGCCGCAGCGTAGAGGTTGCAATTGCGGCCCGCCTCTTCCAAATGTTGCGCGAGCGTGAAATAAAGTTGCGCAGCGCAGTTCGGCCACGCACATAACGACCAGAAAACGAATCCTCCGGCAGAGGGGGCCGGGAGCATATGCCCAACACCAAGCTCGATCCGATCGACCGCAAGATCCTCGCCGAATTGCAGGAGGACGGGCGCATGACCAATGTCGAGCTCGCCAAGCGCGTCGGCATCTCGGCGCCGCCCTGCCTCCGCCGCGTCCGCACCCTGGAGGAGGCGGGCTACATCCGCGGCTACCACGCCGACGTCGATCCGCGGATGCTGGGCTTCGAGGTGCAGGTCTTCGCGATGGTCGGCCTCTCCAGCCAGGCCGAGGCCGACCTCGTGGCCTTCGAGACGCTCTGCAAGTCCTGGCCGCTCGTGCGCGAGTGCCACATGCTGAACGGCGAGATCGACTTCATCCTGAAGTGCGTGGCCCCGGACCTCTCGACCTTCCAGAGCTTCCTCACCGGCTCGCTCACCTCGGCGCCGAACGTGGCGAGCGTGCGCACCTCGCTCGTGATCCGCGGGGCCAAGGACGCGCCGGGCGTGCCCTTCGACGTCATGGAGGAGCGGCTGAGCCGGTCGGCCTGATGCTGCCGCCCGCGCGAGGAGACATCCCGAGGCTCTACCAGAAGGCGCTCGCCCTGCAGAAGGCCGGGGACGCGTCCGGCGCGCTCGCGATCTACGCGCGCATCCTGCTGGCCGCGCCGGGGCAGGCGGAGGTCCTGTTCCAGGTCGGGCGGCTGCGCGCCCAGGCGGGCGACCGGGCCGAGGCGGAGGCCGCGCTAAGGCAGGCACTGGCCGCCAAGCCCGGGGAACCCGCGATCTGGCAGGCGCTCCACGGCGTGCTCGAGGGCGCGGCCAGGCGCAGGCTGGAGCAGGAGGCGGCGAAGACGCGCATCCCCCTCGGCCTCCGCTCGGAGGTGGAGCCGCTGTTCCGCCTGATCGCGAAAGGTCAGCCCGAGGCGGCCCTGAAGCAGGCGCTGGCCCTCGCCCGTGCGGTGCCGTCCGCGGCCGCTCCGGTCCATGCGGCCGGCGCCGCGCAGGCCGCGCTCGGCAACTGGGAGGCGGCCCTCCGCGCGCTCGAGACGGCGCGGGAGCGCGCGCCGGACGACGCCGTCATCGCCGTCGATCTCGCCCGCGCGCTGGCGAAGACCGGCCACCCGCTCCGCGCGCTGTCGCTTCTCGGCGAAGGAGAGGGGCAGGCGGTCCTGCGCGCCGAGATCCTGCGCGACATCTGCCGCTTCGAGGAGGCGGCGGAGCTTCTCGAGAAGGCGGCGCG
>NZ_JBQLZP010000441.1:0-15515 GCF_052168335.1 Roseicyclus sp.
CCGATGGCGGTCTCGTAGTCGTTGCGGGTGTCGATCACCGCGACATCCGGCGCGGAGATCAGCGCGTTCCACTCGGCGGGCGCGACGTAGGTGCCGACGAGCGCGTTCGGGTCGGTGCCCGGCACGCCCATCGTCACGATCTCGCGCTTGAGACGGACCTTCATCCGGCCGAAGGGCATCTCGCGGGTGGTCGATTCCTTCCACTCGAGATCGGCGCAGCCCGGCAGCCCGCGGATATGGGCGAGCACCGCGTCGATCCCCTCCCGGGGGCCCGCGATGGTCCCGTTGATCCCCTCGGGCGCGAGGAGGAGCGAGCCGCGGACACCGTTCGCCTCGCACAGGGCCTTGAGCGGCGCGCGGAGCGCGTCGGGGTCGGGGAAGCGGGTGAACCGGTAGAGCGCGGCGACGGTCAGCATGGCGCCGCCCTACAAGGTTGCACCCCGCCGCTCAAGGCGTAGGGTGGCGCCCGTGTTCCGGACCGGAGGCGACCCATGCGCGACGCGACCCATGCCCTGATCGTCATCGACATGCAGAACGACTTCTGCCCCGGCGGCGCGCTGGCCGTGCCCGAGGGCGACGCGATCGTGGCCGGCATCAACGCGCTCATGGCCGAATTTCCGGCGGTGATCCTGACGCAGGACTGGCACCCCGCCGACCACCTCAGCTTCGCCAGCCAGCATCCCGGCAAGGCGCCGATGGAGCTGACCGAGATGCCCTACGGGCCGCAGGTCCTCTGGCCCGACCATTGCGTGCAGGGCACGCAGGGCGCGGCCTTCCACCCCGACCTCGACACGGCGCGTGCCGACCTCATCCTCCGCAAGGGCTTCCGCCGGGGGATCGACAGCTACTCCGCCTTCTTCGAGAACGACCGGACGACGCCCACGGGGCTCGAGGGCTACCTGCGCACGCGCGGGATCACGAAGCTGACCTTCGTGGGCCTCGCCACGGATTTCTGCGTGAACTACTCCGCCGTCGATGCCACCCGCCTCGGCTTCGAGACGGAGCTGCGCGAGGATCTCGCGCGCGCCATCGACCTCGGCGGGTCGCTCGCCGCGGCGCGGGAGGGGATGCGGGAGGCCGGCGTCAGGATCGCCTGAGGCTCAGAAGACCGCGTGCTCGCGGAGGTCGGTCTCGACCTCTCCGGCGGCGAGGCGGCGGTAGTGCCCGGCCAGCGTCTCGGTCCCGAACTCGGGCGTGGCGTCGGCGTCGTAGCGGCCCCTCGCGGCGTCCCAGACCAGCATCGACTCGGTCGCGTAGTAGCGCCCGATGCGCGCGAACTCGGCGCGGTCGGCCCAGGTGCCGCTGACCCGGCCGAGCAGCCCGCTCACCCCGATGATCGCGTCCATCATGGCGACCGGCACCTGCCGGAACTTCGGCGGCAGGCCCAGCGCCTCGAACAGCGCCTCGCCCTGCGCGCGCGGCGTCAGTGCGGGACCGGGGCCGCCGATGGGGAGGATGCGGTTCTCCTTCCCCGGATCGGTCAGGCAAAGGGCCAGGTAACGCCCCAGGTCGTCGTCGGAGATCGGCTTGCAGGCGGTCAGCCGACCGTCGCCGAAGAGGAGGAAGGGCTTGCCCGCCTTCAGCCGCCCGACCTGCCCGGAGAGCGACTTGAAGAACGCCGTGGGCCGCACGATGGACCATGCCAGCCCCGAGGCCATCAGCTCCGCCTCGAAGGCGAGCTTGGCGCGCTGGAACTCGAGGAGCGGCTTCTGCACGCAGATCGCCGAGAGCAGGACGAAGCGCGGGATGCCCGCGGCCTTCGCGGAGGCGAGCGCCGCGGACTGCGCGCCGTGGTCGATGGCCCAGGCGTCGCGCGGCGCGCCGCTGCGCGAGGCGAGGCAGGAGATGACGGCGTCGAAGCCCGCACCCGCCATGACGCGCGACAGCGCCGCCGGGTCGGTCACGTCCGCTTCGCGGCGGGTGGCACCGGCGGGAAGTTTCGAGGTCGCATCGCGCACGATGCAGGTGACGTCATGCCCTGCCGCGACCAGGGCGCGGGCGGCACCCTGCCCCGCCGTCCCGGTTGCTCCGAGAAGCAGGACGCACTGGGGTGCGGCGGGGATGTCGGTCATGGGTCGTCTCCGGGTCGTCTCGGGCCAGAGACTACCGCAAGCGGCCCGCCTGTCACCCGCGTCATCGGGGCGCGACGAGACCCTGCCAGAGGCGCACCTTCAACCCGCCATGGGCCACCGGCTCGGACGGCGCGAGGGGCAGCCCCACCGCCTTGGCCAGCCCGTCGTCGCTGGTGATCACGCCGGCGCGCCAGCCCGCGAACCGCTCCGCCAGCACCTGCCCCAGCGTCGCGTAGAGCGCGAAAAGCGGTTTGCGGCTGCCGATCCGTGCGCCGTAGGGCGGGTTCACCAGGACGATGCCGGGCGGCCCCTCGGGCGGCGACAGCTCGCTCAGCGGCTGGCAGGCGAAGCGGCACCAGTCCGCGACGCCCGCCCGCACCGCGTTCTCGCCTGCGCCGCGAATGGCGCCCGCGTCGCGGTCGGTGCCGTGGAAGCGCGGGGCTGGCGCGCGCTGGGGCGGGACGATCTCCGGCCGTGCGCCGCCGATCATCGCCTCGAAGGCAAAGCTTCGGCTGCGCCCGGGCACGAGGCCCGCCGCGATCTCCGCCGCCTCGAGCGGGATTGTCCCCGAGCCGCACATCGGGTCGACCACCACCTGCGACCCGTCGAAGCCCATGCGCCAGAGGAACCCGGCCGCCATCGTCTCGCGCAGGGGCGCCTTGCCGACGTACTGCTTGTGCCCGCGCCGGTGCAGCGCCTCGCCGGTCGTATCGAGCGAGACGGTGCAGAGGTCGTCCTCGATCCGCGCCTTCACGACGATCTCCGCCTCGGGCGCGACCCTGATCCCGGCATCCGCGATGGCCTTGGCGATCCGCTGGGCAGCCGCCTTGTCGTGGTAAATCCTCGACGCGCGGCAGACGGCTTCGACCTTCACCGGAACCTCCGCCGACAGCCAGTCGCGCCAGGCGACCTTGCGGGCGCGCTTGTCGAGCTGCGCGAGGTGCATCGCGCGGAAGGAGGCGACGCGCCAGAGGACGCGAACGGCGCACCGGAGCACCATGTTGGCGCGCGCGGCCTCGGGCAGCCCGCCGTCGATCTCGACCCCGCCCGGCACGCGCCGGACGCCCGCGAAGCCCGCAGCGCGCGCCTCCGCCTCGAGCGCGTCCTCGAGGCCCGGCAGGCCGACCAGAAAGACGACGCCCGGCGCCGTCACCGGGCCGGGCGCTTCATCCGCCATGGGAACGGCTCCTCAGTCCTTCGCCCGCTCGACGTAGGAGGCGTCCTCGGTGTTCACCACGACGCGGGTGCCGACGCCGATATGCGGCGGCACCATGACGCGCACGCCGTTGTCGGCCATCGCGGGCTTGTAGGAGGAGGACGCGGTCTGCCCCTTCACGACGGGCTCCGTCTCCATGATCTCGACCGTCACCTTCTGCGGCAGCTCGATCGCGATGACGACCTCGTTGTGGATCGACAGGTAGCACTGCATCCCGTCCTGGAGCCACACCTTCGCGTCGCCGATCACGTCGGCGGAGGCGGTGACCTGCTCGTAGCTCTCGGGCTCCATGAAGTGGTAGCCCTCGCCGTCCTCGTAGAGGAACTGGTAGGTCTTCTCCTCCACGTGGGCGCGCTCGACGCCGTCGGTGGTCTTCCAGCGCTCGCTGACCTTGGTGCCGTTGTCGATGCGGCGCATGTCCACCTGGGTCACGGGCGTGCCCTTGCCGGGGTGGAAGTTCTCGGCCTTCAGGATGACGTAGAGCACCCCGTCGATGTCCACGACATTGCCCTTGCGCAGCTGGGACGCGATGACCTTCATGACAGCCTCCAGAAATGACGTCGCTTGAGGGCGCGCGCGCCCCGCGTTAGAGGCAGCCGTTACCCCATCCGCCGCGAAAGGGCCAGCCATGACATGGTGGGACCGCGACACCCACGCCGACCGCCGCCCGGTCCTGCTCGCGCGGAACCGGATCGTGGCCGCGATCCGCCGCTGGTTCGAGGAGCAGGGCTTCACCGAGGTCGATCCAGCGTATCTCGTCGTCTCGCCGGGGAACGAGACGCATCTCCATGCCTTCGAGACCGTGGCGCTGGACGAGGGGCTGACGCCGCGCACGCGCTACCTCCATACCTCGCCGGAATTCGCCATGAAGAAGCTGCTGGCGGCGGGGGAGGAGCGCATCTTCACCATGTCCCGCGTCTGGCGGAACCGCGAGGGCGGGCCGCGCCACGCGGTCGAGTTCACGATGCTCGAATGGTATCGCGCCGGGCAGGGCTACGAGACGCTGATGGAGGATTGCGCGGCGCTTCTCCGCGCCGCCGCCGAGGCCTCGGGTGTCACGGAGTTCCGGCACCGCGACACCACCTGCGATCCCTTCGCGCCGCCCGTCCGCACCACCGTGCCGATCGAGTTCGCCCGCCACGGCATCGACCTCCTGTCCACGCTGCCGCAGGGGCGGCCGGACGCGGCGGCGCTCGCGGCCGGTCTCGACGCCGTCGGCATCGCGCGGGGCTCGGACGACAGCTGGTCCGACCTCTTCTCCCGCGTGCTGACCGAACGGGTGGAGCCGAACCTCGGCGCGGGGCCCGTGATCCTCGACGCCTATCCCGCGCCCGAGGCCGCGCTCGCCCGCCGCCAGCCCGGCGACCCCCGCCTCGCCGAGCGGTTCGAGCTTTTCGCCTGCGGACTGGAGCTCGCCAATGCCTTCGGAGAACTCACCGACCCGGCCGAGCAGCGGGCGCGCTTCGAGGCGGACATGGCCCTGAAGGAGCGGCTCTACGGCACCCGCTACCCCCTCGACGAGGACCTGCTCTCGGCCCTCGCCCGGATGCCGCCCGCCAGCGGCTGCGCGCTCGGGCTCGACCGGCTGGTCATGCTCGCCACCCATGCGCCGCGCGTGGGGGACGTGATGTGGACGCCGCCCGCCTGACCTGTCGATCCGTGCAATCGAGGTGTAGATCCGTGCAGGCGCGCTGGCAGGGCGCAGTGCGCGGCGCCTACCTGCGGGGCATCCACGCCACGCAGGAGCCCCCCATGCCTTCCCTCCACGCCATCCGCCTCGACCGTGCGACCGACACGCTGTCCGCCCTTCTCGACCGGACCGGACCCATCGACGGCGCCCGGGCCTTCCGCGCGCTGGCCCTCGCGGCCACGGGCATGGCGGCGCTGACGCTGGGGATGCTGGTCCTCGACGCCCGGACCCTCGGCGCCGAGCCCGTCTGGCTGAAACCGTTCAAGTTCGCCGCGTCCTTCGCGATCCTCTTCGCGACACTGTCCCTGGTGGCCGGGCGCTTCTCGGACCGCTGGCGGCGGAACGTCTTCGTTGCTCTCGCCGTGCTGGTCGCCGGGGCGGCCTTCGCCTTCGAGATGGCCTATATCGGCGCGCAGGCGGCGCGGGCCGAGCCGCCCCACTTCAACGAGACGACCGCGTTCCACGAGCGGATGTACAGCCTGATGGGCCTCGGCGCCTCGGGGCTGATGGGGGCGATCGCCACCGTCGGCGCCGCCGCCTGGCTCGACCGGGCCGCGCGGCTGGGCGAGGGGACGCGGCTCGCGGTCGTGCTCGGCTTCCTCGGCACCGTCATCCTGACGATGTTCGTCGCGGGCGAGCTGGCCGGGAACGACGGCCGCTATATCGGCGTCCCCACCGAAGGCGGCCCGCGGCTTCCCGTCCTCGGCTGGTCGATGGAGGTGGGCGACCTCAGGCCCGCGCATTTCCTGTCGCTGCACATGATGCAGGCGCTGCCGCTCCTGGGCCTTGCGGCGGACCGGCGCGGATTTCGGCGGCACAGCATCGTCATCGGCGCAACCCTCTATGCGGCGCTGACGCTCCTGGTCTACCTTCAGGCGGTACTGGGCCTGCCGCTTCTCGGCGCCTGACACCGTCGATCCCGGAGGCCGAGACATGACCGCCAGTGCCGGCCGCGCCCGGATCGGATGGAGCGCCTACCTGATCCTCTGCGGCCTCGGGCTGACGGTCGTTCTGACCTGGCTCGGGCCACGGCCGTCGGAGGGGCTGGGTCTCGGCCGCACGGGGGCCTTCTGGCTCCTCCACGTCGCGGCGGCGCTGGGACTCTTGGCCGGGGTTCAGCTCGGCGTCGGGCGCGTCGCCCTTCTCTCGCGGTTGCCGGGCGCGGTGCAGGTGCTGGTCTCGGGCGCAGTCGCCTCCGTCGCCTTCACGCCCGTCGCGCTCGTCATCGACCGCATCTTCCGCCCGCCCTCGGCCTCCGAGACGGCGGGCGACCCGATGCTCCTCGGCGCGCTGCACGAGTTCATGGCCTTCTCCGGCCCCATCCTGCTCACCTGGCTTCTCATCAACGCCCCGACGCTGGTGCGGCTGGAGCCGCCCGCGCCCGCCGCGCAGCCCCCCGCGCCCGACCCGGCCGACGAACTTTGGGCCCGCCTGCCCGCGCGCCTCGGCCGCGACCTCGTCGCCCTCTCGGCGGAGCTGCACTACCTGCGCGTCTACACCACGGCCGGCGACGCGCTGATCCTCTACTCCTTCGGCCGCGCGACCGAGGCGCTCGACGCCTATCCCGGGATGCAGATCCACCGCTCCCACTGGGTCGCGCTCGCGCATGTCCGGGGCGTCGTGACGGAGGGCGGCCGCACGCTCTGCCGGCTCGAGGCGACGCCCGACCTGCCCGTCAGCCGCCCGTTCCGCCCCGCCCTCCGGGCCGCGCTCCGCGGGCGCGGCTGAACCGGCGCTTCTGGACAGCGCGGAACGGCGTTGGTTTAACCGGGGCGGGGAACCCGGAGCCTTGCCAATGGTCGACATCGCCACCCGCGTCTACAATCACAAGTGGAAGATCGACCCGATCGTCCGCTCGCTGATCGACACGGATTTCTACAAGCTCCTGATGTGCCAGTCGGTGTTCCGCAACCGGCCCGACACGAACGTCACCTTCTCGCTCATCAACCGCACCGCGCGCATTCCGCTGGCCAGGCTGATCGACGAGGGGGAACTGCGCGAGCAGCTCGACCACATCCGCACCCTGCGCCTGTCGCGCGGCGAGAGCACCTGGATGCGCGGCAACACCTTCTACGGCAAGCGGCAGATGTTCCGCCCCGACTTCATGGACTGGTTCGAGAACCTGCGCCTGCCGCCCTATCACCTCGAGCGCGTCGGCGACCAGTACGAACTGACCTTCGAGGGCGCCTGGCCCGAGGTCATGCTGTGGGAGATCCCCGCGCTCGCCGTGCTGATGGAGCTCCGGGGCCGCGCCGTCCTCAAGGACATGGGCCGCTTCGAGCTCCAGGTCCTCTACGCCCGCGCCATGACCAAGCTCTGGGAGAAGGTGGAGCGCCTGCAGAAGATCCCCGAGCTGCGGATCGCGGACTTCGGCACGCGGCGGCGGCATTCCTTCCTCTGGCAGGACTGGGCCGTGCAGGCGATGCAGGAGGGGCTGGGGCCGACCTTCGCGGGCACCTCCAACTGCCTCATCGCCAAGAACCGCGACCTCGAGGCCATCGGGACGAACGCGCACGAACTGCCGATGGTCTACGCCGCGCTGGCCGAGACCGACGCCGACCTCGCCCGCGCACCCTACGACGTGCTCTCGGACTGGCACGAGGAGCATTCGGGGAACCTGCGCATCATCCTGCCCGACACCTACGGGACGGAGGGGTTCCTGGCCCGCGCGCCCGACTGGCTGACGCAGTGGACGGGCATCCGCATCGATTCCGGCGACCCGGTGAAGGGGGCGGAGACGGCCATCGCCTGGTGGACGTCGCGGGGCGAGGATCCGCGCGAGAAGCTGGTGATCTTCTCCGACGGGCTGGACGTCGACGTGATCGAGGACCTCCACGCCCGCTTCTCGGGACGGGTGCGGGTGTCCTTCGGCTGGGGGACGCTGCTCACGAACGACTTCCGCGGGCTCGTCGAGGGCGACGCGCTGGCCCCGTTCTCGCTGGTGTGCAAGGCCGTGGCGGCGAACGGCCGGCCGACCGTCAAGCTCTCGGACAACCCGGAGAAGGCGATGGGGCCGGAGGTGGAGATCGCCCGGTACAAGCGGGTGTTCGGGGTCGGGGAGCAGGAGCGGGTTGAGGTGGTGGTTTAGGGATGACACAATAATGCCAAACGCCAGAATAGAACTCCCTCAAAGCCTTACCCTTCCCTGCGTCCTGAATTTTGTGAGGGAACTTGACTATTTTTCGGCTCATGATCGCTTAATAATTGATCTTCCGCCGAAAGCATTCTTCTCGCCCTTTACGATGGTTCTCTTGTCATCAAAAATCAGGTACCTAAAACAACACTGCAAAGATCTGACAATTATTTTCAATGGGTGGGAGCACCACGGTTACCTATCCCACATGGGCTTCTTTAGCATGTGTGGTTTCGACCACGGAAAAGACTTAGGTGAAGCTCGAGGGAGCACCGACTACCTTCCCATTACTGAAATCACAAAGGCGGGATTTTACGAAAAGGCATCTGACAAATATGAGGAGCTTCCAGACCTCATCCAACGACACGTTGATCGCATTTCCGGAGTTGTCGCTAGAGATCGAGGAGAGAACAAAAACCTCTTTGACGTCTTATCCTATTCGATTAGGGAGATCTTCAGGAACGTTTTTGAGCACAGCGAGGCCGACAGCCTGTTCTTTTGTGCGCAGTATTGGCCAAGGAGCAATAAAGTCGAGTTTGCGGTTTCCGATTTCGGGATTGGCATTCGACGCGGGCTTGGGACCAACCCGAACTTTCGCTTCCCGACTGACAAGGACGCGCTTGAATATAGCCTTCTTCCCGGCGTCTCGGGAAAAACACATCTACCTCGAACATCGTCAAACTGGTTTAATTCTGGGTACGGACTTTATATGACGAACAGATTGGCCAGAAACGGTGGTAACTTCGTGATTGTAAGCGGAGATTCAGCGATCCATTTCTCGAAAAGAACCAAGAACAACTATCCGACCTCGTTCCCCGGAACCGCTATTCGTTTGAACTTGAACGTAGAAGAAATCGGTGACGTGCAAGGCCGGCTTCAAGAATTCAGAGAAGATGGAAAGGAACTTGCTGCTACAATTAAGGGCTCCGGAAACCGACCGCCCTCAGCAATGTCTCTTTTGTTGCGCAGAGAATATCAAATGAAACTGTAGGGCTTTGGAAATTTTGGGTGAGGTATCGTTCCTAAACCTCACTCCTCCACCCGTCCCCTCCCCGCCTTCACCTCCCCCCGCACCTTCTTCGCCTTGAGCCGCCGCTCCACCGACCCGCGCGTTGGCTTCGTGGCGACGCGGCGCTTCGGCGCCACCGTCGCCCGGCGCACGAGGTCCGCCAGACGCTCCCGCGCGATCTCGCGGTTGCGGGCCTGGCTGCGCTCCTCGGACACCTGGAGGACGACCGCCCCCTCCTTCGTCCAGCGCCGCCCCGCCAGCCGCCGGAGCCGCCGCTTCACCGCGTCGGGGAGGGACGGCGAGCGCTCCGCCTCGAAACGCAGCTCCACCGCGCTCGACACCTTGTTGACGTTCTGCCCGCCGGGACCGGAGGCGCGCACGAACTGCTCGGTCAGTTCCCACTCCTCGATGGCGATCTGGTCGGTGATCCTGAGCATCGTTCCCCCACGAAAAAGGGTCGCCTGTTGGCGACCCTTTCGAGAAATCAGGAGGCGGGTATCGGTTAGGATATGTCCCCACCTGGGAGGGGTCTTACCCCCGGGGCTGCCCTAGAGGCACACCTCCCAAGCTGTCCCGACGCCTTTCTCCAATGCTTCTCTAGACACTGGATCACCTCCTTTCGCTTGGGTTGCCGTTGGAGGTAGCCTGCCACAGATTTTGCGGTTGTCAAAACATTTCACGCAACCTGTGTGGTCAACTTTCGCGTGATGAGCCGGAAGGGGATCAGCGCCAGCAGCGCGATGGCAAGCTTCACCATCCAGTCGGCGAAGGCCAGCGACACCCAGAGCGGCACGACGGGGCCGAGGCCCAGCAGCGGCAGCGCCTCGTTCGCCCAGGAGACGTCGTTGGCCGGTTCGAGGAAGGTCAGCGCCCCCGAGAAGGCGATGGTGAAGAAGAGCGCGGTGTCGACGATGGAGCCGATGAGCGAGGAGACGACCGGCGCGCGCCACCAGCCGCCCGAGCGCAAGCGGTCGAAGATCGCCACGTCGAGGAGCTGCGCGGTGAGGAAGGCCAGCCCCGAACCGATGGCGATGCGCAGCGTCACGAGCGGCCCGAACTCGCCGACGATCTGGGTGCCGACGAGCGAGCAGGCGACGCCCACGAGGAAGCCCGCGAAGACGACGCGGCGCGCGGCGGCGGGCCCGTAGACGCGGTTCATGATGTCGGTGACGAGGAAGGCGAGCGGGTAGGTGAAGGCGCCCCAGGTCAGCCACTGTCCGAAGAGGAACTGGACGAGGATGTTGGAGGCGACGACGACGGCGGCCATCGCGAGGATGCCCGGCAGGTATCTGGTCATGGCGTTTTCCGTTTTGACAAGGTGGTCGGAGACTTGGCCGGAACCCCGGCAGGCCCGCCCCTTACGCCGGCGCGTCCGCGCGTGCAAGCACCTCGGCCAGTGCGCGGGCGACCTTCGGGATCGTCTCCGCCGTCAGGCCCGCCACGTTCATCCGCCCGTCGCCCACCAGGTAGACGCCGTGCGTGTCGCGCAGCGTCGTCACCTCCGCCGGCGTCGCGCCGATGAGGGAAAACATGCCCCGATGCGCGGCGAGAAAGCCGAACCGGTCCGAGCCGGTCTCGGCCCGCAGCGCCTCGGCCAGCGCGGCGCGGTTGCCGAGCATCGTCTCGCGCATGGCGCGCAACTCCGTCCGCCAGTCGTCGCGGAGCGTGGCGTCGCCGAGGATCGTCTGCACCACCCGCGCGCCGTGGTCGGGCGGGAAGGCGTAGTTCTGCCGGTTGAGATTGGCGAGCGTGCCCTGCGCGGCGAGCGTCGGCCCGCCCTCGCCGGTGACGACGAGGACCACGCCCACGCGCTCGCGGTAGAGGCCGAAGTTCTTGGAGCAGCTCGCGGCGATCAGCACTTCGGGCAGACGCGCGGCCAGAAGGCGCGTGCCCTCGGCGTCCTCCTCGAGGCTGTCGCCGAAGCCGAGATAGGCCATGTCGACGAAGGGGATCGCGCCGGTCCGCGCGCAGATCGCGGCGATCTCGGCCCAGTCGGCCTGCGCCAGGTCGGCGCCCGTCGGATTGTGGCAGCAGGCGTGAAGGAGGATCAGGTCGCCCTTCTTCGCGTGCGCCAGGTCGGCCAGCATCCCCTCGCGGTCGAGCCCGCCCGTGGCGGTGTCGTAGTAGCGGTAGGTCCGGCGCGTCTGCTTCAGGTGATCGGCGATGGCCGGATGGTTCGGCCAGGTCGGATCGGACATCCAGACGGTCGCCTCGGGCGTGAGCCGGCGGGCCATTTCCAGCACCTGCCGCACGGCCGCCGTGCCCCCGGGCGTTCCGGCGGCGGCGACGCGCGCGGCGGGCACCGCGTCGCCGAGGATCAGCTCGCGCATCGCGTCGAGGAAGGCCGCATCGCCGGTGAGGGCCACGTAGGACTTCGTCTCCTGCGCCTCCCAGATCCGGCGCTCGGCCTCCTTCACGGCGCGCATGACGGGCGTGCGCCCTTCGGGCGAGCGGTAGACGCCGACGCCGAGGTCGACCTTGTCGGGGCGCGGGTCGCCCGCGAACATCGCCATCAGGCGCAGGATCTTGTCGGGTTCGGGCGGCAGGAGGGTCTCGAACATGGGCGTCAGGCCGGGTGTCTGGAGGGGTCGCGGTCGCGGAACAGGGTGCGCTTGCGGAACTCGCTGCGGAAGGGGCGGAAGCCCGCCTTGCGGTAGAGCTCGAGCGCGCGGGGATGGTCGAGGTCGCAGGTGTTGACGGTCATCGCCTCGACGCCCTCGCGCGCCCAGCCGGTCGCGATGGCGGTTTGCAGGAGTCTGCCGCCGAGGCCCGTTCCCACCGCCTCCGGTACGACGCCGAAATAGGCGAGGTCGCAGGTGCCGGGCCGCCGCCAGTCGAGCATGAAGAAGCCGCGCGGCCAGCCCTCGGCAAAGGCGACCCAGGTTTCCACCAGCGGATCGCCGACGAAGGCGGCCAGCGCCTCGGGATCGGTCTTGGCCTGCTCGAAGCGGTCGCGCCATTCGTAGTCGCGCCCCACCGCGTCGTAGAGCGCGAGGAAGAACCAGACGGGCGGGTTCACCGCCTGCTCGAGGCGCACGCCCTCCGGCAATGCGGGCCGCGACAGGCGGGGGTCGTCCTTCATGATGAGGTAGGTGACCTGGTAGGCCACCTCGGTCCCGGCGGGGATGCGGGTCATCCCGTGGCGACCTGGAGCTGGTCGAAGCGGCCCCATTCGGACCACGACCCGTCGTAGAGCGACACGTCCTCGTTGCCGAGCCGCGCGAGCGCCAGCATCAGGATCGCCGCCGTGACGCCCGAGCCGCAGGTGGTGATCGTCCGCCGCGAGATGTCGGCGCCCGCCGCTTCGAAGGCGGCCTTCAGCGCGTCCGCCTCCTTCATCGTCCCGTCGGGATTGAGGAGCGTCGCGTAATGCACGTTGATCGAGCCGGGGATGTGGCCGGCGCGGAGGCCGGGGCGCACCTCGGGCTCGTCGCCGCGGAAGCGGCCGGGGCTGCGCGCGTCGAGGATCTGCCAGTCGCCGAGCTTGGAGGCGGCGGCCACCTGCGTCACGTCCTTCACGAGGTGCGCCTGCCGCTGCACCGTCATGTGCCGGTCGCGCAGGATCGGCGGCATGTCCTCGACCGGATGCCCCTCGGCCTGCCATTTGGGGAAACCGCCGTCGAGCACCGCCACGTCGGTCTTGCCCATCAGGCGGAAGTTCCACCAGACGCGCGCGGCCGAGAAGATGCCGACGGCGTCGTAGACAACCACCTGGTGCCCGTCGCCGATGCCCATGGCGCGCATCCGGCTCATGAACTTCTCGGCGGGCGCGACCATGTGGGGCAGGTCGCTGCGGGCGTCCGAGATCTCGTCGATGTCGAAGTGGCGCGCGCCGGGGATGTGCGCGGCGGCGTATTCGGCCTTGGCGTCCCGTCCCGCGCCGGGCAGGTAGTAGGACGCGTCGATCACGCGCAGGTCGGGATCGTCGAGATGCGCCGCGAGCCACGCGGTCGAGACGAGCGTCTTCGGATCGTCCCCGGTGATGGGCTTGGCCATGTTCCCTCTCCCGCGCTGCGCATTCGGTCCCGGATAGGCCTACGACCCAGACCCCCGGCGCGCAAGGGTCTGACGCGTCAGCCGCCCTGCTTCAGCAGGCGCTGCTTCTGCCGGTCCCAGTCGCGCTTGGCCGAAGTCTCGCGCTTGTCGGCGGTCTTCTTCCCCTTGGCGATGCCGATCTTCAGCTTCGCGATGCCCTTGTGGTTGAAGTAGAGCACCAGCGGCACCAGCGTCATGCCCTGCCGCTGCGTCGCGTTCCAGAGCTTCGAAAGCTCCTTGCGCGAGACCAGCAGCTTGCGGCGGCGCTTCTCCTCGTGGGGGAAGGTCTTGGCCTGAACGTAGGGCGCGACGTAGCTGTTGATGAGCCAGAGTTCGCCCTCGTCCACGGTGGCGTAGCTCTCGGCGATGTTGGCCTGTCCCTCGCGCAGCGACTTCACCTCCGAGCCGAGCAGGATGATGCCCACCTCGAGATCGTCCTCGATGGCGTAGTCGAAACGCGCGCGCCGGTTCTCGGCGACGACCTTGTAGTTCTTGTTCTCGTCGGTCTTGGACATGCCCCGCAGATAAGGGGCGGCAGGCGCGGAGTCGAGGGGCCTACCCCGTCAGCCAGAGTGCCGCCTGCCCGACGACCGCCGCCGCGCAGAAGCCCATCCCAAGCACCGGCCAACCGATCCAGACGTCCGGCACGCCCTCGGGCTGGTCGCGCCGCTTCAGCACGAGGAGCGCGGCGTTCACCGCGAAGAAGACGATCAGGATGGCGAGGCTGGTGGCCTGCGCCAGCCGCCCGAGCGGCACGAGGAGCGCGAGGACGAGCGCCGCGGCCGAGGCGGCGAGCGTGGCGAGGACCGGCGTGTCGGTGCGCGCGTTCACCTTCGCGAAGAGGCCGGGCGCCCGGTTCCCGTCGCGCGCGAGATCGTAGAGGAGCCGCGCCGCCGCGATGATCTGCGTGAGCCCGCCGTTCACGATCACGAAGAGCGACGCAAGGATGAAGGGCCAGCCGGTCCAGCCGAAACGCTCGACCGCGGCCACCAGCGGCGCCTTCGCCCCGGCGAGGTCCGCCGTCTCTCCCGTGCCGGTCACGGCCATGGCGACGACGATGTAGGTGACGAAGACGGCGACGAGCGCGAGGATCATCGCGCGCGGCAGGGTGGTGCGCACGTCCTCGACCTCCTCGGCGGTCTGGGCCATGTCGCCGAAGCCGATGAAGGAATACATGGCGAGGAAGGCCGCCCCGATCAGCGCGAAGGCGACGCTCCCGTCGATGCCGTCGCCACCGCCCCGGACCGCCTCCAGCATCGCGGGGGGCGAGCCGGCCAGCCCGTCGCGGTTGATCCAGACGATGAGGCCGAGCGTCGCGACGCCGATCACGGTCGTGACGGTCATGAACCAGGCGCTCTCCTTCATCCCGAGGCTCGCGATCAGCGTCAGGAGCGCGATGAGCCCCACGGTCGGAATCCAGCCCGGCAGCTCGACCCAGGCGCCGAGATAGCTGACGAAGCCCGTGGTGATCGTGGCGCCCGAGACGATATTGGCCACCACCAGCACCCAGCCGATGAGCGCGGCGAGCCAGCCGATGCCGAAGGCCTCGTTCATGTAGTCGATGGGCCCGCCCGCCGAGGGAACGCGCGCGGCGATCTCGGAATAGGACAGCGCGGTCGTCACCGCGACCGTCGCGGCGAGCATGTAGGCCAGGGGCGACAGCGCGCCAGCCCGCCCGATGACCTCGCCGATCACCACGAAGATCCCGGCCCCGAGAATGGTGCCGATGCCGTAGAAGGTGAGCCCGATGGTGCCGACCGACCGGTCGAGCCCCCGGTCGCGTGCCTTCTCCGCCTGTTCCGCCATGGGGGCGCAACGCCGACCCCCCAGGCTTGTTCCGGAGGCCTCAGCCGGGCGGCGTGTCCACCGTGTCGATCCACGGCTTGATGTCGAGGACCGGCGTGCCGTCCCAGGCGTCCGTCGCGTCGATGCCGATGACGCCCGCCTCCGGGTCGAGCGCGGTGATCACCACCGTCCCGAGCGCGATCGGGTTCGGCCGCACCGGCGAGCGCAGCGCGAAGACCCCGCGCGTGGACCCGTGGTTCGGGGTCTGCACGATCAGGTCGCGCTGGCCCCGGTCGACCCAGTAGAGGACCTGGATCGCCTGCCCGACGGACAGGCCCGCAAGCCCGGCGGCGTAACCCGGCAGAAGCTCGATCCGCGCGCCCTCTCCCGTCTCGCGCGCCGCGCGCAGGTTCTTCGGCGCCGTGCCCTTCGCCCAGGACGAGCGGATGTGGCCGATGAAGCAGAGGGACGCGTCCGCCCGCTCTGCCGGGTCGAAGCCGAGCGTCACCTCGCCCGGCCGGGTCTCGCGGTCAGCCGATGATCCCGGCATGTCGCATCGCCGCCTGGATCTTCTG
>NZ_JBQLZP010000442.1:0-1999 GCF_052168335.1 Roseicyclus sp.
AGCGCCCGAGATCGAAGTCGTGGGTCATGTCGCGGGGTCCCTCGGCGGCCGACATCGCGCGGAGGCTAGCATGAAGGCGGCCGCTGCGGGCAAGGCCGTTTCGCGCGCGCACGCAGGCACCATCCGTTTCGCGTGTGGACACCGGCGGGCGCGCTGTTACCTTCTGCCTCCGGTCTGGAACGGAGGGACGAGATGGCGAAACTGGCATTCCTGGGGCTCGGGGTCATGGGCTACCCGATGGCGGGCCACCTGAAGGCGGCGGGCCACGAGGTGACGGTCTACAACCGCACCGCCGCCAAGGCCGAGGCCTGGGCGAAGGAGCATGGCGGCGACCACGCCGCGACGCCGCGCGAGGCGGCGGCGGGCGCGGAGTTCGTCATGGCCTGCGTCGGCAACGACGACGACCTCCGCTCGGTGGTGCTGGGCGCGGACGGCGCGCTTGCCGGAATGGACAAGGGCGCGGTCTTCGTCGATCACACGACGGTCTCCGCCATCGTCACGCGCGAACTGGCGGAGAAGGCCGCCGAGCGGGGCGTGGGCTGGGTCGACGCACCCGTGTCCGGCGGTCAGGCAGGGGCGCAGAACGGGCAACTCGCCATCATGTGCGGGGGCAAGGAGAGCGACTTCGCGGCCGCCGAGCCGGTGATCGCCGCCTATTCCAAGGTGACCGAGCGCTTCGGCGAGGTCGGCGCGGGCCAGATCACCAAGATGGTCAACCAGATCTGCATCGTGGGCGCGATCCAGGCGATCTCGGAGGGGCTCTGGTTCGCGAAGTCCGCGGGCCTCGACGCGAAGAAGGTGGCGAAGCTCGTCTCCCAGGGCGCGGGCGGGTCCTGGCAGCTTGCCAACCGGGCCGACACGATGATGGACAACCATTTCGACCATGGTTTCGCGGTCAACTGGATGCGCAAGGACCTCGGCATCGCGCTCGAGCAGGGCAAGGAGATGGGGCTGTCGCTGCCGGTCACCGCGCTGGTGGACCAGTTCTACGCCGAGGTGCAGCAGATGGGCGGCGGGCGCTGGGACACCTCGAGCCTCATCCAGCGCTTCCGCCGGATGCACGGCGAGGAGGTCTGAGGCCCGAATTGCCCTTCGTCCTGACCGACACGGCCGACCTCGGCAAGGCGGGCTTCGACGCGATCATCGACGTGCGCTCGCCGTCGGAATACGCCGAGGACCACCTGCCGGGCGCGGTCTCCATGCCCGTCCTCTCGGACGCCGAGCGCGCCGAGGTCGGCACGATCTACGTGCAGGACAGCCCGTTCCGCGCGCGCAAGATCGGTGCCGCGCTCGTCGCGCGGAACGCCGCGCGCCATATCGAGGAGCGGCTGATGGGCATGGACGGCGGTTGGCGGCCGCTGGTCTATTGCTGGCGCGGCGGGCAGCGCTCGGGCTCCTTCGCGTCGATCCTGCGCGAGATCGGCTGGCGGGTCGAGACACTCGGCGGCGGCTACCGGACCTGGCGGCGCCTCGTCGTCGCGCGGCTCTACGAGCGGGACCTCGGCTTCCGCGTGATCCGGCTCGACGGCTACACGGGCACGGCGAAGACGCTGCTGCTGGCCGAGGTCGCCAGGGCGGGCGGGCAGGTCATCGACCTCGAGGGGCTGGCGCGGCACCGGGGCTCGATCCTCGGCGACGTCGAGGGTCCGCAGCCCGCGCAGAAGGGGTTCGAGACGGCGCTGGTGCAGGCGCTGGATGCGCTCGACCCGGAGCGGCCGGTGCTGGTCGAGGCCGAGAGCGCGCGGATCGGGACGCTCCGGCTGCCCCCCGCGCTCTGGGTCGCGATGCGCGCGAGCCCGCGGATCGTGGTGGAGGCGCCGGTGGCCGAGCGGGCCCGCTTCCTCGCCGCGGAATACGCGGGCCTCGCGGCGGATGCGCCCGCGCTGACGGCGCGGCTGAACGGGCTCCGCGCGCTTGCGGGCCACGAGACGGTGGACGGCTGGCTCGCCATGCTGGCCGAGGGGCGGCTGGCGGAGCTCTCCGAAGCGCTGGTCACGCA
>NZ_JBQLZP010000443.1:0-4016 GCF_052168335.1 Roseicyclus sp.
GTGGCTCCATGGCGGGGGATGGCACGCGAAGGCTGCCGCGCGGCGGGTCATCGGGGATTTGACATGGATGCGGGGTCGGGCAGATTTCATGAAAAGTTCACAGAACGCTGTCATCCGCGCGGGAGGGCGCGATTTCCTGCCTTGGGAATGCAGGCCGTAGGGGCTACGACGGTCCTTGTGCACAGTGAAACCGGGACGTCGGGACGGCCGGAAGACATGGAAGATCCGATCCTCATCAGCGCCATCCTCGTGGCGGGCCTCGTGTTCAAGTTCGCGGGCTTCGCCGTGCGCGACGAGCTGTTGCTGCGCGTTCTCGTCATGACCGGCCTCGGTTGCGACGCGCTCTTCTATGCCCTCAGGCCCGAGCCGGTGATCCAGTCGGTCTTCACCAACGGCCTGCTGATCGCCGTGAACCTCGCCTTCGTCGCCCTCATCCTGACCGAGCGGACGACCTGGGGCATGAGCGCCGAGGACCGTCGGCTCTACGCCCATTTCCGCACCCTCACGCCGGGCCAGTTCCGCCGCCTCGGGCGCCTGATGCGCCGCGAGACGGTGACGGCGGGCACGCCGCTCGCGCTCGAGGGCAAGCCGGTGGACGACCTCATGCTGGTCTTCTCGGACCGGATCGAGATCGAGAAGCAGGGCGCGGCCTTTCCCATCGCCGGGCCCGCCTTCGTCGGCGAGATCGCCTTTCTCACCGGCAATCCCTCGAGCGCGCGGGTGACGCTGCCCGAGGGCGGCACGGTCGTCCGCCTGCCGATGGGGCCGCTCAAGGCGCGGATGGCGCGCTCGCCCGCGCTCTCGAACGCGATGGTCGCGCTCTTCGGGCAGGAACTGGCGCGCAAGGTCGCCGACAGCGTGCCGATGGACCGCGCCGCGATGCCGCGTATCGGCGCGGTCGCCGACGGGGCGGAGCGCCGCGCGTGATTCGACCGTGCTCAAGCGGCTGACGCTCCTCCTCGGGCTCGTCGTCACGCTCCTGGCGCTGACGCTGGCCGTGCTGCGCCCGCCGATCCTCGAGCAGGCCCGCGACGCGGTCTTCGACGGCTACCAGAGGGCGGCCCCCCGCGCCTGGGATCCGGGCGCGCCCGTCCACATCGTCGACATCGACGAGGCGGCGCTCGACACCTACGGGCAATGGCCCTGGCCGCGGAGCTACATGGCCGCGATGACCGACCGGCTCTTCGAGCACGGCGCGGCGGCGGTCGGCTACGACGTCCTCTTCGCCGAGCCCGACCGCACCTCGCCCGAGCGGATCACCGAGAGCTGGACGCGCTTTCGCGACGGCATCCCGCCGGTCCTGCCCGACCTCGGCCTGCCGCCGCACGACCTCGTCTTCGCCGAGGCCATCGCCGGGCGGCCCGTGGTCCTGTCGGTGGCGGGCGGGCTGGAGGGCGAGACGCCCGTGCCGCTCGCGGGCATCGCCGTGACGGGCGCGCTGCCGCCGGGCCTGCCGAGCTATCCGGCGGCGGTCGTGAACCTGCCCGAGCTGACCGGCGCGGCGGCGGGCCTCGGCACGATCAGCCTCGGGCGGGCGGCGGACGGGGTCACGCGCAGCGTGCCGATGGCGAGCCTCGTGGGCGGCGCGCTCATGCCCTCGCTCTCGGCCGAGCTTCTGCGCGTGGCGCAGGGGGCGGGGGGGCACGTCCTGCGCACGACCGAGGGCTCGGGCGAGATGTCGGGGGGCACGGTCGCGGCGGTCGCCATGCGCACCGGCGCGCTGAGCTACCCGGTGGAGGCCGACGGCCGCTTCCGCATCCACTTCGCGGGGCACCAGCCGGGCCGGATCACGCCCGCCGCGCGCGTCCTCGAGGCGGAGGGCATCGACCCCGAACTCGCGGCGCGCGTCTCGGGGCGGATCGTCCTCGTCGGCTCCTCCGCGCAGGGTCTCTTCGACATCCGCACGACGCCGCTCGACCCGGCCATCGCGGGGGTCACGCTGCACGCAGAGGTGATCGAGCAGATCGTCGCGGGCGAGTTCCTGAGCCGGCCGGACTGGATGCTCGGGCTCGAGCTCCTGATCGTGGTGCTGGCCGGGCTCACGATCACCGCCATGCAGCTGCGCGAGCGCCCGGTTCTGGGCCTCGCCGCGGGGCTCGTCTTCGCCGCCGGGCCGGTCCTCGGCGGCATCCTCGCCTTCCAGCGGGCAGGCGTCCTCTTCGATCCGGTGATGCCGGTTCTGACCGCGCTCGCCGTGTTCCTGCCCGGCACGACGCTGGGCTTTCTCGCCAAGGAACGCGCGCGGCGCGTGATCCGCTCGCGCTTTGCCTATTTCCTGCCGCCGAGCCTCATCGGGCGGATCGAGGCCGACCCCGAGGCCGCGCTGACCCCCGGCGGGGCGGAGCGCGAGCTGACCGTCATGTTCGTCGACATGCGCGGCTTCTCGACCGTGACGGAGGGGATGCCGCCCGACCGCGTCGTGTCGCTGGTCAACACCTACCTCTCGGCGGTGGCCGACACGCTGGTCGCACACGGCGCCACCATCGACAAGTTCATGGGCGACGCCGTCATGGCCTTCTGGAACGCCCCCATAGCGCGCGCGGACCATGCCGCGGCGGGTCTGCGCGCCATCGCCTCCGTCGAGGAGGCCGCCGCCCGCGCCTCGGCCGAACTGGTGGCCAGGGGCCTGCCGGAGGTGCGGGTCGCCATCGGGATCGAGACGGGACCCGCCTTCGTCGGCCTCATGGGCTCGCGCGACCGGCTGAGCTACACCTGCATCGGGGACACGGTGACGCTCGCCGCCCGGCTCGAGGGGCTGACGCGGCAATACGGCGTGGGCAACTGCGTCGGACCGGCCGCGGCGGCGGCCTGCCCGCCGGGCCACCGCGCCGTGCCGCTCGACCTCATCGCGGCAAAGGGCTTCGCCCGCGCGGTCGAGGTCTCCGTCCTGCTGCCGGAGACGGGGCAGGGGGTGGACGAGTTCGCCGAACTCCTCGCCGCGGCACGCGCCGCCTATCTCGGGCGGCACTGGGAGGTGGCCGAAGGCGTCTTCTCGGACCTCGCGGCGCTCGACGTCGGGTTCTGCGACACGGTGCGGCTGGCCGAGCTCTATCTCGGGCGGATCGAGGGGTTCCGGCAGGAGCCGCCGTCCCCGGACTGGGACGGCGCGGCCGTGGCGACGGCGAAGCGCTAGGGCTAGCCTTCGGCGATCACCCCCTCGCCCTCTTCCTCCTCCTCTTCCTCCTCCTCGGGCGGCTCCTCGATCACCTCCTCGGGCGGGTCGCCGAGCGTGTCGATCAGCCCGATCAGCGTGTCCGCGTCGAAGTCGTCGTCGAAGACCTGGCCGTCGAAATCCTCGCCGTCGGGCGAGACCGGACCGCTGCCCGGAGGGGCCGCGCCC
This sequence comes from Roseicyclus sp., assembly GCF_052168335.1. GTDB lineage: Bacteria > Pseudomonadota > Alphaproteobacteria > Rhodobacterales > Rhodobacteraceae > Roseibacterium. The sequence goes on from NZ_JBQLZP010000443.1 coordinate 3,341, forward strand.
GGAATGCCCGAGCCGAAGTTGCCGCCGCCGACCGCGACCGGCCCACCGTCGATGAGGCCGAGGACGTAGGCGAGAAACTCCGGCGCCACGCGGCCCTGGTAGCCGTCCTCGGTCACGACGCCGCCGGGGCGGCTCGTGCAGCTCCGGCTGCCGCCCGAGGTCACGCAGAGCCGGTCGCCCGCGAGGAAGATCGCGATCGTCCGCCCGTTCGTGTGCAGGATCAGCGCCGAGGAGCCGCGAATGCCGATGGTCGAGCTCGGCGTGCGGATCACCGCGTCCTGCTGGCGCGCGAGCGTGCCGCCGATGAAGCGCAGCGCGCCCTCGGTCAGTTGCAGGCCGATCTCGCCCGCGCCCTGGTCGGGGTCGAAGACGAACCGGTCGAGCACGATCGTCGTGTTCGGGCCGAGCGACAGCGTCGTCTGGTCGAGGAACAGGAGCTGGCCGCGCCCGGAGGGCGAGCTCTGCACGGTCTCGTCCCGGATCAGGTTCGTGCCGAGGTCGAGCGTGCGCGTGGCGGAACCCGGCGGCGTGCCGCGCAGCGTCGGCTCGCGCGAGGCGACGGTGCCGATCTCCTGTGCGGCGGCGGGAATCGCGAGGGCGAGGGCCAGGGCGGCGATGGAGGTGCTGCGCAGCATGTGAGAACTCCCACCCGAGCCGCATGGAGAGGATCGTCTCG
>NZ_JBQLZP010000444.1:0-4625 GCF_052168335.1 Roseicyclus sp.
GTCACGATCAGCGGCGCGCAGAAGGCCCGGGCCGAGGCCGAGGCCGGGGCGCGCGGTCTCGCGGGCCGCTGCCGCTTCCTCCAGGCCGATTTCGCCGAGCCCCTGGCCGAGGCCCCCGGCGATCTCGCCATCGCGGTCGAGTCCCATGTCCACGCGCCGGGCGCCAAAGCGTTCCTGAGCGCCGCCGCGCGGCACCTGCGGCCCGGCGGCGTGCTCCTGATCGTCGATGACATGCTCGACCGGCCGGAGGCGGCGCTCGGTCCCGCCGACCGCCGCCGCCTCGCGAGCTTTCGCGCGGGCTGGCGGCTCGGGCATGTGCCGGACATCGCGGGCCTCGTGGCGGAGGCGCGCGCGGCGGGTTTCGCGCCAGAGGGCACACGGGATTTCACGCCGCTGCTCCGCCTGAACCGCCTGCGCGATGTCCTCCTGCGCGCCGCCGGTCCCACCGCCGAGCGCCTCGGCCTCGGCGCCTCGCCCTTCTTCGCCAACATGATCGGCGGCAACGCCCTTACCGAGAGCTACCGGCGGGGCGTCATGCGCTACACGATGATGTCGCTCCGGCTGCGCGGGGACTGAGGCGGGACGCTTCCCCTTGCGCCGGGCCGGCTTCGGGGCGACCAAGGACGCATGCCGCAGGAATCCCCCCAAGCCGCCTTCTGGAACCGCATCGCCCGCCGCTACGCCGAAAGCCCGATGCGCAGGCCCGAGGCCTGGGAGGCGACGCTGGCCCGCGTCCGCGCCCACCTCGCGCCCGAGGCCCGCGTGCTGGAGCTCGGCTGCGGCACCGGGTCCACCGCGCTCCGCCTCGCGCCGCACGTGGCGGAATACATCGGCACCGACGACGCCACGGGGATGGTCGGGATCGCCCGCGAGCGGCTGGAGGCCGAGCCCGTCCCCGGCCTCGCCTTCGTGGCCGCGCGTCCCGGCGACGGGTCGCTCCCCGCAGGGCCGTTCGATGCGGTTCTCGCCTTCAACCTCCTGCATCTCCTGCCGGACCTGCCCGCCGCGCTGGCCGAGGCAGGGACGCTTCTGAAGCCCGGCGGCCTCCTCATCACCAAGACGCCCTGCCTCTCCGGCCCCTGGCGCGCGCTCTGGCCGGTGCTCGCCACGCTGCGGGCCTTCGGCAAGGCGCCGTCCTTCCGCTTCCTCTCCACCACGCGGCTCGAGGCGGAGATCGTCGCGGCCGGCTTCACCATCGAGGAGCGCGGCGACTATCCCCCGCGGCCGCCCTCGCGCTTCGTGGTCGCCCGCAAGCCCGGAGGAGAGACCCTGTTTTGACAGCGGCCGCGGCGCTCAATAACGTGCCGCCAGCGTTCGTGCCCTGGTGTTCCCGATGACCGACTTGCCCGAGTTCTACTTCCGCGTCCGCGAGAACGGCGCCGCCGTCTTCCGCGTCTCGACCGACAATCGTCAGCGGCGCATCGAGATGACCGAGATCGCGGTCGTGAACGTGAAGAACGGCAACGTGCGGCCCCACGGCGACCACGAGCTGTCCGAGGCGGAGGAGCGGGTCATCGCCGACTGGCTGGAGGCGCGCCGCGCCGTCCTGTCGGCGCGCGACCTCGAGGACATCCACCGCACCATCGACCACCTGAACCTCACGGCGCAATGGGCGCAGTCCCGCGCCTCGGAGGCCGAACTCGACGCGGTGACGGACCGCCTCCTCCTCGCCATGCACGACCTGAGGACCGTGCTCGTCCGCCGCAAGGCCGACCGTCTCGGCCCGCGCGCGGAGGCCGGTCAGACGGGCGAATAGGCGCTGCGGATCACCATGTCCTTGCGCGGCCCCGTCACGCGCCAGACCGTGGAGAACGCGCGCCCTTCACCGAACAGATAGGCGACCTCGTAGGTGTCGGGCGGGCAGAGATGCGTGTCCGCGTGCCGCCCGGGCCCGATCCGGTAAAACGGGCGGCCGTCCTCGAAGAACACGGCAAGCCCGTCGCCCTCCGCCCGCCAGAGATAGCGGCGTTCCGCCTGCATCGGGGGCGCGTCGCCGTAGCGCAGCAGCCCCGCTTCCTCCTGCACGAGGCCCGCGCCGTCCCGCCGCCAGGTGCAGGTGCCCTCGAGGCGCCCGGCCAGGCCCGCGCGCCGGTCCTCGATCTCGCGCGAGAGCCGCCACGCGCCCACGAGCGCGTCGAGCCCGATCATGCGTCCACCGGCGCGCGCCGCACGGCGCGGAAGGTGCCGCAGCGGATGCCGCCCGCTCCGTGGCACGCGCCCGCGTCGCCCTCGGGCCCCGTCATTCGCCCCTCGGCACCAGCCGTCCCTCGCTGACGTTGCCGTAGCCGTCGGTGAAACGGATGCCGTCGGCGCCGTCGGTCTCGACGGTGTAGCACTCCCACTCCGCGGCGCGGTTCCAGCGCAGGCAGCGCGTGTCGCCCTGCACGTCCCATTGCCCGATGCTGGTCGCGCCGTAGAGCCCCTCGACCGTCCGGAAGAGGAGGATGCCGTCGGGCTCGTGCCGCTCCCAGGCGAGATCGCCATAGGCGACGTCCACGCCGCCCAGCACGAGCCAGATCTCGGGGCCGGTCATGGGGTGCCAGACCGCCTCTGCCGGCCCGCCGCCGGTCGCGTCGGCGGACGCGGTGGTCCCCGCCTCCTCCGCCGCCGCCGTCCCGGGCGCCAGCGCAATCGCCAGAACCAGGCCCCGCGTCCATTTGCGTGGGTGGATCACTTGTTCCTCTCCTCCGCGCTCCTTATGAGAGCGCCAAGTCCGACCCGAGCACAAGGCCCCTGCCCCATGATCCCGCGCTATTCCCGCCCCGAGATGGTCGCCCTCTGGGAGCCCGCGACGAAGTTCCGCATCTGGTTCGAGATCGAGGCGCATGCCTGCGACGCGCAGGCCGCGCTCGGCGTGATCCCGAAGGCGAACGCCGAGGCCGTCTGGCGCGCGAAGGACGTGGAGTTCGACGTCGCCCGCATCGACGAGATCGAGGCGGTGACCAAGCACGACGTGATCGCCTTCCTCACGCACCTGGCCGAGATCGTGGGCGCGGAGGAGGCGCGCTTCGTCCACCAGGGCATGACCTCGTCGGACGTGCTCGACACGACCTTCAACATCCAGCTCGTGCGCGCGACCGACCTGCTGCTGGCCGGGCTCGACCGGGTGCTGGCGGCGCTGAAGGCCCGCGCGATGGAGCATCGCATGACGGTGCGGATCGGCCGCTCGCACGGCATCCACGCCGAGCCCGTCACCATGGGGCTGACCTTCGCGCGCTTCTACGCCGAGATGGACCGCAACCGCCGCCGCCTCCGCGCCGCGCGGGAGGAGGTGGCGACCGGCGCCATCTCGGGCGCGGTCGGCACCTTCGCCAACATCGACCCGGCCGTCGAGGCGCATGTCTGCGAGAAGCTCGGCCTGACGCCCGAACCGATCTCGACGCAGGTGATCCCGCGCGACCGCCACGCGATGTTCTTCGCCACCCTCGGCGTCATCGCGTCGTCCATCGAGAACATCGCCATCGAGATCCGCCACATGCAGCGGACCGAGGTGCTGGAGGCGGAGGAATTCTTCTCGGCGGGGCAGAAGGGCTCGTCCGCCATGCCCCACAAGCGCAACCCGGTGCTGACCGAGAACCTGACCGGCCTCGCCCGCATGGTCCGCTCGGCCGTGGTGCCCGCGATGGAGAACGTGGCGCTCTGGCACGAGCGCGACATCTCGCATTCCTCGGTCGAGCGCATGATCGGCCCGGACGCCACGATCACGCTCGACTTCGCGCTCCACCGGCTCGCGGGGGTGATCGAGAAGCTCGTCGTCTACCCCGAGGCGATGATGCGCAACATGGAGAAGTTCCGCGGCCTCGTGCATTCGCAGCGCGTGCTGCTGGCGCTGACGCAGGCCGGCGTCAGCCGCGAGGACGCCTATCGCCTCGTGCAGCGCAACGCCATGAAGGTCTGGGAAGAGGGCAAGGACTTCCGCGAGGAGCTGCTGGCCGACGCGGAAGTCACCGCCGCCCTCGGCCCCGCCGAGATCGAGGAGAAGTTCGACCTCGGCTACCACACCAAGCACGTCGACACGATCTTCGCACGGGTGTTCGGGGACTGAGCGTCTTCCGACCCCGACGAACTGTCCCGCCGGCTACTCCCCGAGGCCCCTGCCCGCGTATTCGATCGGGTGCGCCTCGAGCGCTGCGGCCTGTTCTTCCGTCAGCGCGGCGAAGGGCAGCACCCAGGTGTGGATCGAGAAGAGCACCGCCCCCGTGCGCGGCAACCTGAGGAGGCATTGCCGCTCGGAGCGGAGGTAGTCGGGCCGGGACCTGGGTGGCACGCGCGGCTCGGCCTCGCGGCGGGGCTGGAAGAGCTCGGGCGCGGCATAGAGCAGCGCGTTCTGCCGCCAGATCGGCTGGCCGGGGCGGATCGCGTCGAACATGCGCTGGACGCGGCGGGCGATGTCCGCGGTATAGGTGGCGACCGGGATATGGATCGCGCCGAGCGGGCGGCCGATCTTCTCGGCCAGCGTCCAGCTTGCGGGAAAGCAGAGGACGGCGGCGGTCAGCACGTGCTCCTCGCCGCCGTCGCGCTTCTCCAGCACGCAGAGATCCTCCTGCACGAGCCGCCCCGCGACGGCGAGGGGCGCGTCGCCCTCGAGATCCACGCTCACGCCGTCGGGCCGGGTCACATGCGCG
>NZ_JBQLZP010000445.1:0-2345 GCF_052168335.1 Roseicyclus sp.
CCCTCCGCCGCCGCCTCGACCGAGGGGCCGCCGGGCTGCGGCAGGCCGAGGAGGCGCGCGACCTTGTCGAAGGCCTCGCCCGGCGCGTCGTCGATCGTGCCGCCGAGGCGCGCGAAGCTGTCACGGCCCTCGACGCGCAGGATCTGGCAATGCCCGCCCGAGACGAGGAGGAGGAGGTAGGGAAACGCCGCCCCATCCGTCAGCCGCGGCGTCAGCGCGTGCCCCGCGAGGTGGTTCACCCCCAGCAGCGGCTTGCCGAGGCCCATGGCGAGGCCCTTGGCCGTCATGACGCCCGAGAGCACGCCCCCGATCAGCCCGGGGCCCGCCGTCACCGCGACGGCGTCGATCTCGCCCAGCCTGAGGCCCGCCGTGTCCAGCGCCTTCTCCACGGCGAGGTCGAGACGCTCGGCATGGGCGCGCGCGGCGATCTCGGGCACGACGCCGCCATAGGCCTCGTGCAGGTCGCCTTGGCCCAACACCACGGAGGAGAGGATCGTCGCCTCCCCCTCCGAGGCGCGCAGGACCGCCGCCGCGGTGTCGTCGCAGCTCGATTCGAGGCCGAGGATGTGGATCGGTCGGGGCACGGGCGTCGGGTCCGGCGCGTTGTCATGCGGGTGGAGGGCAGGTAACACTCGCACCGATGGCTTACAATGACGACGGGGCCGCCGCGCCCACCCTGCTGCTGACCCGGCCGCGCGCCGCGTCGATGCGCTTCGCCCTCGAAATAGCGGCGCGCTGGCCCGGTGCGCGGGTCGTGATCGCCCCCTTGATGGAGGTGGTGCCCACAGGTGCGCCGCCCGTGCTCGACGGGCTCGGCGCGGCGATCTTCACCTCCGGCAACGCCGTCGCGCGGGCCTCGCCCGGCGATGGGCTCCGTGCCTACTGCATCGGGGCGCGCACGGCGGAGGCGGCGGCGCTCGCGGGTTTCGACGCCGTCATGGCCGGAGAGACCGCGGACGAACTCGTGGAACGGCTCGTCGATCTGCGGCCGGAAGGCCCGCTCCTGCACCTGCACGGCGTTCACCAGCGCGGCGACGTGGTGCCGCGCCTCGCCGCGGCCGGAATCGACGCGCGCGGAACCGAGGTCTACGACCAGCGCGCGGTGCCGCCCGACACGGTCTTCTTCGATGCGCTGGCTGCGCGCCCGCTCCTCGTGCCGCTCTTCTCGCCGCGCAGCGCCGCGCTCTTCCGCGAGGCGGCGGAGCCCGTGATCGGGGTGGACCCGGCGGGGATGCACCTCTTCGCGTTGAGTGCCGCCGTGCGCGACGCGCTGCCGCCCGGATGGCACGGAGCGACCGACATCGCCGCGCGGCCGGACGCCGAAGCGCTGCTCGACGACATCGCGCGACGGATTTTCACCTAGCGGGGGCTTGACTGCCGTGACAGGTTGAGGGGGGCTGACTCGGGCCCTGTGTCAGGCTAGTTAGACACTCAAGGTCTGTACAACTCGAAGGACAGATGGCGTGGCGAGACGATCTTCCAAGCGTGCCGGGGGCAAGGATCAGCAAGAGGACGCACCGCGCGACGAGCTTGCGGAGAACACCGAGAGCGGGGCCGCCACCGATACACCGGAGGCCACCGAGGACGCGGGCCGCGTCGAACCCGCGGCGGAGGAGACCGTCGCGGAACCCGTCAGGGAACCCGTCACTGAGGCCGAACTGACGGAGCCGGACAGCCACGTGCCGCCCGAGGGTGAGCCGCAGGACCCCGAGGCGGCCATGTCGGAGACGACCGAAGCCGCCGTCGAAGAAGATACAAGCGACCCCGACGCCGCGCGAGACGCCGAGGGCGACACGGAGGCCTCGACCGACGCCGCACCGGCAGAGAGTGCAAGCGAGCCTCCGCCCGATCTCGAGACGCCCGCCGAACCCGCCGCCGCCGAAACGCGCACCGTCGAGACCCGCACCATCGTGGAGCGCACCGGCCCGGGCTTCGTGCCGCTGGTGCTCGGCGGCGTGGTCGCGGCCGGCCTCGGGTATCTGGCCAGCGTCTACGAGGTCATTCCCGGCCTCGGCGGCGCCGACGACGGCACCGCGCAGATCGAGGCGACGCTCGCCCAGCAGTCCGAGACGCTGGCCACGCTCCAGGCGCAACTGGCCGAGATGGCGCCGACCGAGGCACCGGCCGTGGACCTCTCCCCCGTGACGGACCGGATCGACGCCATCGGCGCGCGGCTCGACGAGACGGCGGCCGCCATCGAGACCCTGACTGGCCGCGTCGCGACGCTGGAGGAGCGGCCGGTCTTCTCAGGCGACGTGTCCGCAGATGCGGCCGAGGCCGCCGAGGCCGTCGCAGCCATGGAGGAGCGCGTCCGCGCCCAGGAGGAGGAGGCCGCGCGCCTCGCC
>NZ_JBQLZP010000446.1:0-1090 GCF_052168335.1 Roseicyclus sp.
TGGCCCCCGGCCTCGGCGAGATCGAGGCGCTGGCGGACGGTGCGCTCGCCATGCTGCCGCAGCCCTACCAGGCGGCGGCGCGGCAGGTCGTCATCCGGGTCGAGGATTTCGCGCCGCGCCGCATCCTCCTCGACATGGGCGTGGAGGATCCCTTCGAGCTGACCGGCCTCTACGACGGCATCCCCCTCACCGAGAAGTCGGTGATGGACCAGCCGGGCCAGCCCGACACGATCTGGCTGTTCCGGCGGCCGATGCTCGACGAATGGTCCGACCGCGGCAACGTCAGCCTCGGCGAACTCGTCACCCACGTCCTGGTCCACGAGCTCGCTCACCATTTCGGCTGGAGCGACGAGGACATCGCCCAGATCGACCCCTGGTGGGAGTGAGCGCCCCCCTGCACGCCTGCACAGGTCCTGTGCGGCGGCGTGCGTGACGGTCACGCGGCCGTGAAGGTCGGTCCCGCGGGTGCGCGCTAGCTCCTGCGCCACACCAACCGACAGGAGGACCCGACCATGACCGGATTGACCCGCCGCACGCTTATCGCCTCGGGGGCGGCGCTGCCGCTCGCGGGCGCGCTCGCCGGCGCGACGCAGGCCCAGGCGCCGATGATGGGCGCGAGCTTCGCGCGCCACCGCCGCTTCATGATCGGCGGCTTCGAGGTGACGACGATCCTCGCCGGAACAACCCCGCGCGAGGAGCCGCAGACGATCTTCGGCACCAACGTCTCCGCCGAGGACTTCGCCGAGGTGAGCCGCGAGAACTTCCTCTCGACCGAGACCTCGCAGTTCTTCTTCACGCCCACGCTGGTGAACACGGGCAGCGAGCTGGTGCTCTTCGACACGGGGCTCAACTCCGCGGCGACGGTCGAGGCGCTGGCGAGCGCGGGCTATTCGCCCGACCAGGTGAGCATCGTCGTTTTCACCCACATGCACGGCGATCACATCGGCGGCATGATGACCGAAGGCGCGCCCACCTTCGCCAATGCCCGCTACGTGACCGGCCAGGCGGAGTTCGACCACTGGGACGCCGCGGGCAACGAGGGGTTCGACTCGAACGTGGCCCCGATGGCCGACGCCATGACCTTCCTCGG
>NZ_JBQLZP010000447.1:0-2749 GCF_052168335.1 Roseicyclus sp.
AGGCTCAGCGGTCCTGCTCGTGGGCGTAGCGCAGGCGGGCGACGGCCTCGTTCGCCTCGGCCTTCTTCTGGCTCTCGAGGGTGCGCTCGATCAGGCTCAGGTGCACCACGACCGCCTCGCGCGCGGCCTCGGGGTCGCGGGCCTGCAGCGCGTCGTTGATCGCGCGGTGGTGCTCGAGCAGGATGTCGCGCGTCGTGCGGTTGCGGAACATGATCTGGCGGTTGAAGAAGACCCCCTCGCGCAGGAGGTCGAACATCGAGCGCATCATGTGCAGCATGATGACGTTGTGGCTGGCCTCGATGATGGCGAGGTGGAACTCGGCGTCGAGCTCGGCCTCGTCGGAGGGGTTCCGCTTGGAATGCGCCGCCTCCATCTTGCGGAAGACGGTGTCGATGACCTTGAGGTCGGTGTCCGATCCGTAGGTCGCGGCGCGGGCGGCGGCGATGCTCTCGAGATCGCGGCGGAAGGCGATGTAGTCGAAGACCGCCTCCTCGTGGGCCGCGAAGAGGCGGATGAGGGCGGGCGAGAAGGCGGAGCCGAGGACGTCGGCCACGTAGATGCCCGCGCCCGCGCGGGTGGCGAGAAGGCCGCGGGACTGGAGTTCGGCCACCGCCTCGCGGAGCGAGGGGCGCGAGACGCCGAGGCGCTCGCTCAGTTCGCGTTCGGAGGGGAGACGCTCGCCGGGCTTGAGGATGCCGCGCAGGATGAGCTGTTCGATCTGCCTGACGACCGAGTGCGACAGCTTCTCGGCCTCGATGCGCTGGAACGGCATCGTGTCCTCCCTCCCGCCGGGCCCCGGCCCGGATTGGTCAGGGAGTATGACCACCCGGGCGCGCGAGTCCAGCGGATCGCGCGCCCGGAACGGGTCTCAGCGGTCGGCCATGGGGCGGATGATGACCTCGACGCGGCGGTTGAGCGCGCGGCCCTCGGGGGTGAGGTTGGTCGCCACCGGCTGATCCTCGCCGCGGCCGAAGCTGCGGACGCGGAAGGGGGCGACGCCCTCCTCGAGGAGGACGCCCGCGACGGCGGCGGCGCGGCGGGCCGAGAGGTCCATGTTGTACTCCGCCGAGCCCTGCGAGTCGGTGTGGCCGACCACGTCCACGGTGGTGTTCGGGTACTGCTGCAGGTTGCGGGCCAGCGCGCGCAGGTCGGCCGGGAGGCCGGCGCGGATCGCGGCGCTGTCGAAGTCGAAGAGGATGCCGTCGGGCATGGTCACGACGAGCTCTTCGCCGGTGTTCTCGATGCGGATCCTGTCGTTCTCGAGCGAGGCCCTGAGGTCGCGCGCCTGCCGGTCGAGCGCTGCGCCGATCGCGCCTCCCGCGAGCGCGCCCGCGGCCGCGCCGATGACCGCGTTGCGGCCCCGGTCCTCGTCGTTCGAGGCGGCGCCGACGAAGGCGCCGAGCATGCCGCCGAGGATCGCGCCGTCGCGGGTGCGGTTGGCGTTCGGGTCGGGGTTGCTCGAGACGCAGCCGGTCAGCGCGAGCGCGCTCGCGGCGGCGATCAGGGTGAGCCTTGCGGAGGTCTTCATCTCGTGTCTGCCCTTCTCTTGCTGGTCGCGCCCGCGTTCGGCCGTCTGCCGGGCCGGCCTCGCGGGCGCCTGTGTCGTCGGCGGCTCCATAACATCAAATCCCGCGGGGCGCAGGGGGAAAACGCCCGCGGGCGGAAACCTGCCCAGCGGGCACCGGGGGCTCAGGCGCTGCGCCGGGGTGCGGCGGCCTCTCCTGCATCGCGGAACGCCGCCTCGCGGGCGAGGAGCGCGCGCTTGACCGGCAGGCCCCAGTGGTAGCCGCCGAGCGCGCCCGACTTCCGCAGCGCGCGGTGGCACGGGATCAGCCAGGAGACCGGGTTGCGCCCGACGGCGGTGCCGACGGCGCGGACGGCCTGCGGGCGGCCGATGGCGCGCGCGATCTCGGAATAGGTCGTGACCTCGCCGGAGGGAACCCTGAGCAGCGCCTCCCAGACCTTGATCTGGAACGGCGCGCCGATGAGCGCGAGCGGCACCTCGCCGCGGCCTCCGAAGGCGGCCTCGACACGCGGGAGGAGGCTCTCGGGGTCCTCGGCGAAGGCCGCGTTCGGCCAGCGTCCCCTGAGGTCGGCCATGGTCGCCTCCTCGCCGGTCTCCGCGGCGAAGCCGAGCCCGCAGATGCCGCGGCCGGTGCCCATGACGAGGGCGCGGCCGAAGGGGCTGTCGAACCAGCCCCAGCGGATCGCGAGGCCCGCGCCGCCGCTGGCATAGGTGCCGGGGCTCATCGCCTCCCAGGTCAGGAAGAGGTCGTGCAGCCGCCCGCCCCCCGAAAGGCCCACCGCGCCCGCCGTCTCGAGCGTGGTGAAGCGCTCGCGCAGCAGCGCGCGGGCATGGTCGAGCGCGAGGTACTGCTGGTAGCGCTTGGGGCTGACGCCGACCCAGGCGGTGAAGACGCGCTGGAAATGGGCGGGGCTCATGGACATCCGGGCGGCCAGCGCCTCGAGCGACAGCGGCGCCTCGGCCCGGTCGATCTCGTCGATCGCGCGGCGGATGACATGGTAATGGTAGCGGTGATCCTCGGTCATGCGGCGAGGATAGGCGGCGTTGCGGTCGCGGGCGACCCGGAACTTGCGGCATCGCGGGGGGCCCGGCGGTCGAATGGGGGCTCCGCCCCCGCCGGCATGCGCCGGCTCCCCCGGAGTTTTCGGCCAGGATGAATTGGGGTGCCGCGCCCCTCCTTCATCCTGGGGAAAAAACTCCCGCCGGAGGCCCCGGCGCGGCCGA
>NZ_JBQLZP010000448.1:0-5793 GCF_052168335.1 Roseicyclus sp.
CCAGACCCCGATGGGCGCCTTCCTGACCCAGCCCGAAATGGCCGGCGGCACCACCCGGCGCGACGACCGCGCCACCTATTCCGTCGATGCCTCCGGCCCGTCCTACGAACGGCTCTCGACCAAGTTCCCGGGATCGCAGCTCTGTTCGGTGATCTTCCACGAGCCGCCCGGCCACCGGAGCGAGCCGATCAGCCATCGCGGCGAGGAGATGTTCTTCGTCCTCGCGGGCGAGGTCACGGTCGAGATCGAGGGGCGGATCGAGATCCTGCGCCCCGGCGACTCGATCCACTTCGCCAGCACGCGCGTCCATTCCACCTGGAACCACACCGACGAGCCGGTCTCGATCCTGTGGTGCGAGACCATGGACATCTTCGGCGACGCGCCCGGACCCATCCACAACAGCGCCTCGGTCAACGAGGCCGGACCACAACCCCAACAGGAGTGAAGAGATGATCAAGACAGGGACCATGCTGGCGGCGGCGCTCGCCGCGGCCACCGCGCTCGCCTCGCCCGCCTTCGCGCAGACCGTGCTCAGGCTCGACGAGGTGGCGGTCGGCGAACTCGACCCGGCGAAGGCGTCGGACTACGCGGACTCGATCCTCATGTTCAACGTCTACGACACGCTCGTCCTGCCGAACCAGGGCGCGCCGGGCCACCAGCCGCATCTGGCGACCGGCTGGGAGATCGACGGCGCGACCTATACCTTCACGCTGCGCGACGACGTGAGCTTCCAGTCCGGCAACCCGCTGCGCGCGGCCGATGTCGTCTACTCGCTCGAGCGGATGCAGGCGCTGGGGCAGGGCCTGTCCTACCTCTTCGGCGGCGTCGGCGCCGAGGCCGTGGACGACCACACCGTGCGCTTCACGCTCGAACAGCCCTACGCGCCCTTCGTCGCCTCGCTGGTGCGGCTGCCCATCGTCGACCAGGTCCTCGTCGAGGCCAACGCGACGGCGGACGACCCCTGGGGCGAGACCTTCCTCTCGGCCAACGGGGCGGGGACGGGCGCCTACCGCGTGACCTCGCACAACCCGCAGGACGTGACGGTGATGGCGAAGAACGCCGAGTACTTCCTGCCCATCGCCGAGGCCGCGCCCGACGAGGTGCGCCTGCGCTACGGGCTCGAGGCGGCGACCGTGCGCACGCTCATCTCGCAGGGCGAGCACGACATCGCCAGCCAGTGGCTGCCGCCCGAGGTGATCCGCTCGCTCGCCGAGAACGGCGCGCAGCTCTTCACCGAAAGCGGGACGGGCGCGTTCTACATCAAGATGAACACGACCCGCGCGCCGCTCGACGACGTGAACTGCCGCCTCGCGCTCGCCCATGCCTTCGACTACGGCACCGCGATGCAGATGATCGCCATCGACGACGCGATCAGCCAGGGCAGCCCCTCGACTGGCGCCATCCCGGTCGGCATGTTCGGCTCGAACCCGCCCGAGGAGGCGCTCCAGCGCGACATGGATGCGGCGCGCGAATACATGGCGTCCTGCCCCTACGCGCCGGCCGACTGGAACCTCGAGATCAGCTGGATCGCCGAGGTCCCGATCGAGGAGCGCTTCGCCCTCCTGATGCAGGCGAACTTCGCCGAACTGGGCATCTCCTCCTCGATCGAGACGCTGCCCTGGGCGCTCTTCACCGAGCGCGTGGCGAGCGCCGAGAACACGCCGCACATCAGCCAGATCTTCGTCAACGCGGTCACGGGCGATCCCGACACGCTGCTCTACGGGATGTACCATTCCTCGACGCCCGGCACCTGGCAGTCGCCGGAATACCTCAGCGATCCCGAGGTGGACGCCGCCCTCGAGGCCGGCCGCACCGGCGAGACCGACGCGGCGCGCGAGGCCGCCTACAGCGCGCTCAACGACCGGCTGATGGCCATCGCGCCGACGATCTACGGCTATGACCGGCAGTCGGTCTTCGCCGCCTCGAACCGCGTCCGCGCCCCGGCGCTGACCGATCCCGAGATGGCCTTCGGCCTGGACGGGATGGGCTTCAGCTTCCGCCTGATGGAAATGGTCGAGTAATCGCCGCGCCGACCGCCCGGACCCCGGCCACGGGGTCCGGGCTGCAACCGGGAGCGTCCCCATGTCGCCCGTCCTCCGCATCCTCGCGCGGCGGCTCGGCATCTCCGTGATCGTCCTGATCGGGGTGTCGATGCTGATCTTCGCCATCGCCCGGGTCATCCCCGGCGATCCCGCGCGCATCGCGCTGGGTCCGAACGCGACGGTCGAGCAGGTCGCGGCGCTCCGGGCCGAGATGCATCTCGACGAACCCATCCTCGTGCAATACGGCCACTTCGTCGCCGACGTGGCGCGGGGCGACCTGGGCATGTCGCTCTACACCAACCGGCCGGTCACCGCCGACATCGCGCAGTTCCTGCCCGCCACGCTGGAACTCGTCTTCGCCGCCGGCATCCTGATGGTGGCGCTCGGCCTGCCGCTCGGCATCCTCGCGGCACGCCACCGGGGGCGCTGGCCCGACCACCTGGTGCGCGTGCTGACGCTTCTGACCGTCTCGGCGCCGAGCTTCGTCTGGGCCGTGATCCTGATGCTCGTCTTCGCCTACTACCTGCCGATCTTTCCGGTCGCGGGGCGCATCTCGGACATCCACGACATCGAGCGGGTGACGGGCTTTCTCACGGTCGACACGCTGCTCGCCGGCAACCTCGAGGCCTTCGCCGACGCGCTCCATCACCTCGTCCTGCCCGCCGTTGCGCTGGCGCTGTCGGGGATCGGGCAGGCGGCGCGGCTGACGCGCGCCAACATGGTCGAGACCTACGACCGGCCCTACATCGAGATGGCGCAGGCCTACGGCTTCTTCCCCTCGCGCATCGCGCGGGTCTACGCCTTCAAGCCCTCGCTCATCCCCTCGCTCACGATCATCGGGCTCGACTTCGCCGCCATGCTCGGCAACGCCTTCCTCGTCGAGGCGGTCTTCGCCTGGCCCGGCCTCTCGCGCTACGGCGTCGCGGTGATCCTGCGCAAGGACCTCAACGCGATCATGGGGACCGTGCTCATCATCGCGATCACCTTCCTGATCGTGAACATCGTCGTCGATCTCCTGATCGCCTTCCTCAACCCGCGCATCCGCCATTCGACGAGGACGGCGGCATGATCCGGGCCTGGCGTATCCTGGCGTCCAACCCGCTGTCGCTGACGGGGCTGGTGCTGGTGACGCTGATCGTCGTATCGGCGTTGCTGGCGCCCTGGATCGCGCCCTTCCCGACGCATAACGGCGCGGTCGTGGACTTCGCCTACGCCAACCGGGGGCCGACGGCGCGCAACTGGCTCGGCACCGACCTCGTCGGGCGCGACATCCTCAGCCGCATCCTCTACGCCTACCAGATCAGCCTCGGGCTCGGGGTCGTGGTCCTGGCCATCGCCGCGCCGGTGGGGACGGTGGTGGGGCTTCTCGCGGGGTATCTCGGCGGCTGGGCCGAGGCCGTGCTGATGCGCCTCGTCGACGTGTTCCTGTCGATCCCGCCCCTCGTCCTCGCCATCGCGGTCATGGGCGTGCTCGAGCCGACGCTGACCAACGCCATGCTCGCCGTCACGGTCATGTGGTGGCCCTGGTACGCGCGGCTGGTCTATTCCATCGCCCGCTCCGAGCGCGAGGAGGGCTACGTCCTCGCCGCCGAGGTCATCGGCGCCTCGACCGCGCACATCGCCTTCCGCGAGATCCTGCCCAACTGCCTGCCCGCGATCATCACCAAGATGACGCTCGACATGGGCTTCGTCATCATCATCGCCTCCTCGCTCAGCTTCCTCGGCCTCGGCGTGCAGCCGCCGACGCCGGACCTGGGCTCGATGGTGGCCGAGGGCGCGCGCTACCTGCCGGACAGCTGGTGGCTGACGGTCTTCCCGGGCCTCGCGATCCTGCTTGCGGTCTTCGGCTTCAACCTCCTCGGCGACGGGCTCCGCGAGGTCCTGGGGGTGGAGGAATGAGCGACGTGCTCGACATCCGCGACCTCCGCCTCTCGTTCCGGGGGCTGCGCGGCCTGACCGAGGTGCTGCACGGCATCTCGCTCCGGATCGGGCGGGGCGAGCGCGTGGCGCTGGTGGGCGAGAGCGGCTCGGGCAAGTCCGTCACCGCGCGGATCGTGCTCGGCCTCCTCCAGGAGACGCGGAGCGCGCGGGTCTCGGGCCATGTCGGCTTCGACGGGCGGGACATCACGGCGATGCGCCCGCGCGAGCGCGCGGGCCTGCGCGGCACCGAGATGTCGATGATCTTCCAGGACCCGACGTCGTCGCTCAACCCGACCTTCACCATCGGCCGCCAGTTCGCCGAGGTCATGCGCCGGCGCGATCCGTCCCTCGACCGCGCGGCCTGCGCCGCGCGCGCGACGGAGATGCTGCGCGAGGTTTCGATCCCGGACCCCGCCCGCGTCCTCGACGCCTATCCCTTCCAGCTCTCCGGCGGCATGAACCAGCGCGTCATGATCGCCATGGCGCTGGTGAACGAGCCGAAGCTCCTCCTGGCAGACGAGCCGGGGACCGCGCTCGACGTCTCGGTGCAGGCGCAGACGCTGGGCCTGATGCACGACCTTGTCGCGCGGCACGGCACCGCCGTCCTGTTCATCTCGCACAATCTCGGCGTGGTGCGGGAATTCGCCGACCGGGTCTACGTGATCTACCGGGGCCGCATCGTGGAGGAGGGGCCGACCGCCGCCCTCTTCCATGCGCCCGGCCACGCCTACACGCGCGCCCTGATGGCCGCCGTGCCGCGCATCACCGGCGCGGGCCTGCCCGAGGTGCCGGAGGCGAGCGACGACTTCCTCGCGCCGATGGTCAGTCACGGGGTCGGCCACGGGGATGCGCCATGAGCCTTCTCGCCGTCCGCGACCTCTCCAGGAGCTTCGACACGCGGGGCGGAGCGGTCCACGCCGTGCGCAACGTCTCGCTCGAGGTGGCGCGGGGCGAATGCCTCGCCGTGGTGGGCGAGAGCGGATCGGGCAAGACGACGCTCGCCAACATGATCCTCGGCATCCTTGCGCCGAGCGCGGGCAGCATCCACTTCGACGGGGCCGAGCTGCCGGCCCGGCGGACGCCTGCGCAGCGGCGCGCCATCCAGCTCGTGCAGCAGAACCCGCTCTCGGCGCTGAACCCCAAGCGGAGCATCGGCGCGTCGGTCCGGCTCGGCCTCGACACCTACGGCATCGGCGCGCCCGCCGAGCGCTGGGCGCGGGTCGAGGCCGCGCTGGCCGAGGTGGGGCTCGAGCCCGCCATGCGCCACCGCGCGCCCTCCGCCCTCTCGGGCGGGCAGCGGCAGCGCGTCGGCATCGCCCGCGCGCTCGCCTGCGAACCCGCGCTGGTGGTCCTGGACGAGCCGACCTCGGCGCTCGACGTGCTGGTGCAGGCGCGGGTGCTGCGGCTTCTGAACGACCTCCGGGCGCGGCGCGGGCTGACCTACATCTTCATCACCCACGACCTCGCCGTGGTGCGCAACGTGGCCGACCGTGTCGCGGTGTTCCGCGCGGGCGAACTGGTCGAACTGGGCGAGACGGCGCGGATCTTCGCCGCGCCCGCCCACCCCTACACGCGCAGCCTGATCGGCGCGGTGCCGGTGGTGGACGACGACGAACTGGCACTCAGGACGAGACTATCGGAGGGGACATGACGGACTTCAACGCGGCGCTCGGAAGCGCGGACCAGCCGCGCGCGGCCTACGAGGCGCTGGCGCGGCTCGTGGACGAGACGGTGGGCGCCCGGCTCTTCACCACGATGGAGATCGACCGCGGGCGCGGCGTCGCGCGGCGGAGCTTCTCCAACATGCCCGACGCCTACCCGGTCTCGGGGG
>NZ_JBQLZP010000449.1:0-6304 GCF_052168335.1 Roseicyclus sp.
AGGAGGTGCTTCTCGAGCGATCCGACGTTCACGCCGATGCGGATCGAGCAGCCGTGGTCCTTCGCGGCGCGGATCACCTCGCGCACGCGGGCCGCGTCGCCGATGTTGCCCGGATTGATCCGGAGGCAGCCGGCACCCGCCTCGGCGCTCTCGATGGCGCGCTTGTAGTGGAAGTGGATGTCGGCCACGATGGGCACCGGGCTCTCGCGGACGATCTCCCTCAGCGCCTTCGACGAGGCCTCGTCCGGCACCGAAACGCGGACGATGTCGGCGCCCGCCTCGGCGCAGCGCTGGACCTGCTCGATCGTGGCCTTCACGTCGGTCGTCAGCGTGTTCGTCATCGTCTGCACGCTGATCGGCGCGTCGCCCCCCACCGGCACCGGGCCGACATGGATCTTGCGGCTCTTGCGGCGCTCGATGCTGCGCCAGGGGCGGATGGGATTGTGCGACATGTCGGGCCTTCTGGGGGATGCGTCCGGTCTTGCACGGCAAGATAGACATGTCAGGCGCGGCGGACAACGCCCGGCCCGCCGGCCGGTCGCATCGGTCGCGGTGGCGTGCCTACTCCGCCTCGACCCCGAGGACGAGTTCCGCCACGTCCGGCAGGTCCGGGTCGGCGCCGGCATCGGCCATCGAATAGATCGCGCTGAGCGCGTCGGCAGAAAGCTCCACGTCGCGCACGATGGAGGCGCCGACGCCCGCGGGGCCGAGCGTCACCCCGTTGACGGCGAAATAGAGCGAGCCGGAATTGCCCGACCGCAGGAGCGGCGCCCCCTCCGTCTCGGGCAGCGCCCAGCTGTCGCCCGCGTTCAGCGTCCCCTCGAAGAGCGTCGTGCCCGAGGCCGAGGTGATGCGCACCCAGGTCGGGCGCACGGCGAAGACGAGCACCTCGTCCTCGCGCGCCGTCTCGGTCACCTGCACCGCGCCCTGGCCCGGACGCTGGACCGGCACGCCGGCGCGCGCCTCGGCAAGACGTTCGCCCGCCGCCTGACCCGCCGGGCGCAGGCCCGACAGCGTGCCGACCTCGTCGGGATCGAGCGTGGCGAGCGCCTCGTCGCGGGGCGTGAGCACCGGCGTCTCGAGCGGCTCGGGCCGGAACAGGCGCCCGCCCTCCTCGGCCCGCGGCACCGCGATGTCGAAGCCTTGCGGCGCGGCGGGCGCGCCGTCTGCGCCCCGCGCCCCGGCCAGCGGGTCGAGCTCGGCCAGCGTCATCGGCGCCTCCTCGACCGGCGCGATGGACAGGCGCTGGATGTCGTGGAGGATCGCCCAGGCGCCGTAGCCGATGCCCACCGCCAGCGCGACGAGCACGGCGATCGAGCCGAGCGCGCCGGGTTCGAGCCGCGCGAAGAGCGGCTCGCGCTCGGGCGCGAGAACCTTGGGCGCGCGGCGCATGACGTCGTTGGGATCGACACGAAGGGGGACGGACACGGCTTCCCGCGCGCGGGCGGCGGGCTGGAGCGCGGTGCCGCCGTGGACCCCGCGGAAGCCCGTCTCCTCGCAGAAGCGGCGGAAGGTCCACTCCGGCTCCATCCCGAGATAGCGCGCGTAGGACCGGACGTAGCCCGCGATGAAGCCGGGGCTCTGGAAGGCGCCGATGTCTCCGTTCTCGATGGCCGCGATGTAGGTGGCGCGGATGCGCAGCTCGCGCTCGACATCGAGGAGCGACTTGCCCATCGTCGCACGCTCCCCGCGCATCAGGTCGCCGAGGGGAACGTCGTACATGTCGTAGCCGTCGAAGCCGGGCTGCGCGGCAGGCGCAGATGCGTCCGCGTCCTCGCGGTACGCGTCGCCCCCCCAGCGCTGGCCGTCACCCTGGCCCATAGGCAAGTCCCGTCGCAATGCGGACATGCCTCCAGATATTGCGGATGGCAGCCCGACCTTATCGAAATGTTACCCCGGATCGCGGCTGATTCCCAAGCCAGTCCGCAATTGAAAAGGGATTAGCACGCGACAGGCCCTGGTGCACCCGCAGAAAACGTCAGCCGGCCAGTTCGGCGCGATTCAGCGCACAATGGCTCCAGAGCGCGTCCATGGCCCGGACGAGCGCGTCCATCATTCTCGGATCGTGCACCGGCGAGGGCGTGAAGCGCAGACGCTCGGTCCCGCGCGGCACGGTGGGGTAGTTGATCGGCTGCACGTAGATGCCGTGGTCGGCCAGCAGCATGTCCGAGATGATCTTGGTGTGGACCGGGTCGCCGACGATCACCGGCACGATGTGCGAGCCGTGGTCGACGATGGGCATGCCGAGGCCCTTGAGACGCATCTTCAGCACGCGCGCCCGCTCCTGGTGGAGGTCGCGGAGCGCGTGGTCGCCCTTGAGGTGCCGGACCGAGGCCGCCGCCCCCGCCGCGACGACGGGCGGGATCGAGGTGGTGAAGATGAAGCCACGCGCGTAGCTGCGCACCGCGTCGCACATCCGCGCCGAGGCCGCGATGTAGCCGCCCATGACGCCGAAGGCCTTGCCGAGCGTGCCGTTGATGATGTCGATCCGCCCGGCAAGGCCGAGCTGTTCGGACACGCCGCCGCCGCGCGGGCCGTACATGCCGACCGCGTGGACCTCGTCGAGATAGGTGAGCGCGCCGAACTCCTCGGCCAGCGCCACGATCTCGGCGATGGGGCCGAAGTCGCCGTCCATCGAGTAGACGGATTCGAAGGCGATCAGCTTCGGCGCGTCCGGATCGTCGGCCGCGAGCAGCTCGCGCAGGTGCGCGACGTCGTTGTGGCGGAAGATGCGCTTGGCCCCGCCGTTGCGGCGCACGCCCTCGATCATCGAGGCGTGGTTCAGCGCGTCGGAATAGATGATGAGACCGGGGAACAGTTTCGGCAGCGTCGACAGCGTCGCATCGTTCGCGATGTAGGCGGAGGTGAAGACCAGCGCCGCCTCCTTGCCGTGGAGATCGGCGAGTTCCGCCTCGAGCCGCTTGTGATAGACAGTGGTGCCCGAGATGTTCCGCGTGCCGCCCGAACCCGCGCCGGTCGCCTCAAGCGCCTCGTGCATCGCGTTCAGCACCACCGGATTCTGGCCCATGCCGAGATAGTCGTTGCCGCACCAGACGGTGATCTCGGCCTGCGTCCCGTCGGGCTTCGTCCAGACGGCGTGGGGAAACTGACCCTTGCGGCGCTCGATGTCGATGAAGGTACGGTAACGGCCTTCCTGATGGAGGCGGTCGATGGCGGCGACGAGCGCACTGTCGTAGTTCACTGGCGGTCTCCCTTCCTCTGGCCGGGGATCGCTCCCCGTGGGCCAGGCAAGACGCTGGCTTCTGGTCCCGGTTCACCCTGCGCGACACATGCGCGGGCGGTGTTCTTTCCGGCCCCCCGCACATAGGTCGGGGGGGACGGTCAGGCCAAGGTACAAATTGCCGCGAGCCGGACATTGACATGTATCAACCCCCGCAGAGGCGGTTCCGGTTCCTGCGGCGGCGGGTTGTCGCGGCCCTCAGCCCTCGACCACGACCGCGCAGTCGGGCGCCGCGCAGGCGGCGAGCGCGGCCTCCCTGCCCTCGCCCACGGCCCATTGTCCGGTCGAGGGCGAGATCGCGAGGGCGCGGTTCCGGCGGGGCAACGCGCGGTATTCGTCGTTCAGCGCCTGCGTCGCCTGCGACGAAAGCTGGAGGGGGCGGCCCGGCTCCCACCCCTCGGGGCGGATGACGAGGGCGACGATGCAGGGCGCGCCCTCCCCCGCCCGGTTGGCCTCGCAGGCGGCGAGCGCGGCGTCGCGGGCGTTCGCCTCGTCGTGGTAGTTCGCGGCGAGCGCCGTGACCTCGGAAGCGAGGCCCGCGTCCGGCGCGATGGCGAGCGCGCCGTAATAGCGCTGCGGCTGCACGCGGTTGATCTGGTCGAGCGTGGCGGCGTCCGCCTCGCTCAGGCCCGGATCGGCGATGACCTCCCACTCGACGGCGCCGTCCTCGGCGAAGACGAGGCCGCGCGCCTCGCGCAGGCCGGGCAGGTCCTGGGCCAGGACCGGCGCGCAGATGCAGGACGCGAGAACCGCGATGACGATCGGGCGCATGGCACCCCTCCCCCTTTGCCGTGGACGGGGACCGCATACAGAAGGTTGGCGCGCCCGGCAACAGGACCGGCGGCGCGGGGCGTTCACGATGGCGCGTGTCCGCCGGCCGGATGGTCGACGCGCGCGGCGCCTGTCCAGAAGCGCGCCATCATCAGGCCGCCCGCCAGCACGAGGCCGAGGACGAGGCCCCACCAGATCCCCTCGGCGCCGAGCCCGAGCGTGAAGCCGAGGATGTAGGAACAGGGCACGCCCACGATCCAGTAGCTGACCATGGCATAGAGCATGGGCACCCGCGTGTCCTGGACGCCCCGCAGGAGGCCGAGCGCCATGACCTGCGCCGCGTCGGCGAGCTGGAAGAAGGCCGCGACGATCAGAAGGCTCGCGCCGACCGCGACGATGGCGTCGCGCAGCGGGTCGTCGGGGCTGACGAAGGCGCCGACGAGCGGCCGGGAGAACCCGATCAGCAGCGCGACCGTCGCCGCCACCATGAGTGCCGACAGCATCAGCGCCGCCCAGGCCGCGAGGCGGAGGCCCGCCACGTCGCGCCGGCCCCAGGCATGGCCCGCCCGCACCGTCGCGGCCGAGCTCAGCCCGATATGCACCATGAAGGTCAGCGAGATGATCTGGAGCGCGATGCCGTGGGCCGCGAGTTCGAGCGTCCCGATCCAGCCCATCATCACCATCGTCGCCATGAACAGCCCCGACTCGGCCAGCAGCGTCAGCGAGATCGGCCAGCCGAGGCGGAAGACCTGGCCCAGGGCCTCCGTGTCCGGGCGCCAGAAGCGGGCGAAGAGCTCCATCTCGCGCAGCCCCGCCTTCCTCGCGGCGTAGACGGCGAGCACCAGCAGCATCAGGAGATGCGTGGCGAGCGAGGCGAGCGCCGCGCCGACCAGCCCGAGCTCCGGCGCGCCGAGATTGCCGAAGATCAGGAGCCAGTTCAGCACCGCGTTCAGCGCCACCCCCCCGAGCGTCGCCCAGAGCACGATCCGCGTGAACTCGAGGGCGGCGAGGTGGCTGCGCAGCACGAGGAAGAGGACCGCGGGCCAGATGCCCCAGCCCGCAACGGACAGATAGCTCTGCGTGTCGGCCGAAAGCTGCGCCTCCTGCCCGGCCATCAGGAGGAGCGGCCCCGACCACAGGAAGGCCGGCATCGCCACCGCGCCGAAGCCGAGCCCGATCCAGAGGCCCATGCGCGTGACCCGCCGCACCTGCACCCGGTCGCCGTTCGCCGCCGAGGCCGCCACCATCGGCGTGACCGCCAGCGCGAATCCCATGCCGAGAATCAGGACGACGTGGAAGAAGCTCCCCCCGAGCGCCACGGCGGCCAGCTCGGGCACGCCGTACCAGCCCACCATGATCGTGTCGGTCAGCGTGATGAGGTTCTGGGCGATCTGGCTGCCGATGAGCGGCAGGCCGAGCGTTAGGGTGGCGCGTATGTGCGTGCCGAGCGTCATGCTCCGGGCTCTATGCCCGGCCGGGAGCCGCCGCAAGCCTCCGGCGTGGACGGGTCGTCAGAAGGCGGCGATGGCGAGGCTGCCGGCGATGATCGCGACGGTCAGGCCGACCGCGATCTCGATGGCGGGCCGGACCCAGGCGAAGCGCGCCGCGCCCTCGCCGAGCCCCGCGAGAAAGCCCCGCCGCACCCCCACCGCGCCAAGCGCCACCGCCACGGTGACGGAGGCCGTGCCGAGCGCCATGGCGACGGTACCCGCCACGCCCCAGGCGAAGAGGCCCATCTGCGCCGTCAGGATCAGGAGGAAGAGCGCCCCGGTGCAGGGCCGGATCGCCACGGCGGCCACGAGCGCGGCAAGCTCGCGCCAGCCGGTCGCGGCGGCCACCGCCTCGGGCGAGGGCGCGTGCGTATGTCCGCAGCAGTCGCTTCCATGGTCGTGGTCGTGGTCGTGGTCATGGTCGTGCCCGCCCGCCGTCGCGAGGCCGTGCCGCCGCGCGTGGATCGCCCCGACCGCCAGATCGCGCCGCGCCGCGAAGTAGCGGTTGCCGCGGATCACGAGCCAGAGGCCGATGCCGGCGATGGCGAGAAAGCCGAGCGGCTGGAGCAGGCGCTCGGCCAGGTCGGTCATGTATTCGCGGCTCCACCCGACGAGCCAGAGGCCCGCCGCGACCAGCAGGATCGCGGTCGCCCCCTGCGCGAGGCTCGAGGCGAGCGCGACGGCCGAGAGGCGCAGGGCGCCGACCTCGCGCGCCGCGCCGTAGCCGCCGATCAGGAGCTTGCCATGACCGGGGCCGGCGGCGTGGAAGAAGCCGTAGGTGAAACAGACGACCAGAAGCGGG
>NZ_JBQLZP010000450.1:0-4330 GCF_052168335.1 Roseicyclus sp.
CCCGCGGAATAGCTCAGGCCGAGAGCACCCCGGCGAAGAGCGCGCGGTCCACGTTGCCGCCCGAGATCGTGACGATCACCGGACCCTTGCCGAGCGCCTCCCCGTGGAACAGCGCCGCGGCCAGCGCGACGGCGCCGCCGGGCTCGGCCACGACCTTGAGGCGGTCGAACGCCTGGCGCATCGCCTCGCGCACCTCCTCGTTGGTGACGACGAGGCCGGGGCCGCAGAGGCGCTGCATGATCGGGAAGGTGATGCCGCCCGGCGCGGGCGTCAGGATCGCGTCGCAGAACCCCGCCTCGGGCCCCGCGTTGCGCTGGATCGTGCCCGCGGCGAGCGAGCGCGCGGTGTCGTCGAAACCCTCGGGCTCGACCGGGCGGACGACCATCCCCGGCGCGCGCGCCTCGAGCGCCAGCGCGATCCCGGAGGTGAGCCCGCCGCCGCCGCAGCACGTCAGCACCGTCGCCTGCGTGATGCCCTCCTCCGCCGCCTGTTCGGCGATCTCGAGGCCGCAGGTCCCCTGCCCCGCGATCACCTGCGGCTCGTCGAAGGGCTTGATCAGCGTCAGCCCCCGCGCGTCGCGGAGCCGCGCGCCGATCTCGTTGCGGTCCTCGCCGCCGGCGCGGTCGTAGAGCACCACCTCCGCCCCCATTGCGAGCGTGTTCTCGATCTTCAGGCGCGGCGCGTCGGCGGGCATGATGATCGTGGCGGGCACGCCGTGCCGCTCGGCCGCGCGGGCGACGCCCTGCGCATGGTTGCCCGAGGAGAAGGCGAGGACGCCGCGCGCACGCACCTCTTCGGGCAGCGCCGAGACGGCGGACCAGCCGCCGCGGAACTTGAAGCTCCCGGTGTGCTGGAGCGCCTCGCATTTCACGAGGACGCGCCGCCCGGCGACGGCGTCGAGGAAGGGCGAGGACAGGAGCGGCGTGCGCCGCACGATGCCCCGCGCGCGCTCTGCCGCGGCCTCGATCATGGAAATGTCGGTCATGTCGTATGCTCCAGAACGGCGGCGATCACCGCCTGCGCCTCGGGTTCGTCGAGGAAGGGAACGTGGCCCCGGCCGGGCACCTCGCCATAGGCCATGTCGGGCCTGCGCCGGCGCATCTCGGCCGTGGTCTCGGCGGACAGGAAGATGGAGTTGGCGCCCCGGATGAGGCCGAGCGGCAACCCCGCGAAGGCATCGAAGAGCGGCCAGAGATCGGGCGCGACGGCGCCGGGCTCGAAGGCGGGCGCCACGGCCTCGCGCAGGCGCGGATCGTAGCGCAGGTGCAGCCGCCCGCCCTCCTCGCGGAAGAGGCGGCGGGCGAAGTCGGCCCAGGTGGCGGGCGGCACGTTCTCGAAGACGCCGGCGTAGAACGTGGGATAGAAGGCCGCGACCTCGGCCAGCGACCGCGCCGAGGGCGGCCGCCCGATATAGCCCATGATCGCGTTCAGTCCCTCCTGCGCGACCACGGGGCCGATGTCGTTCAGGATCACGCCCGAAAGCCGTTCCTTCGCCGTGGCGGCGAGGACCATGGCGACGATCCCGCCCCGCGAGGTGCCGAGGATCGTGACCTTCGGCAGACCGAGATGGTCGAGCAGCGTCAGCACGTCCCGCGCCTCGAACGGCACATGATAGGTGGCGGGATCGGCGTGATCCGACGCGCCCGGGCCACGGAAGTCCATGCGGATCACCTGCGCGCGGGAGGCGAATTCCTCCACCACGGGCTCGAAATCCTCCATGTTGCGCGTGAGGCCCGGCAGGCAGAGGAGCGGCGCGCCCTCCCCGGTCACGTCGTAGGCAAGCCTCACGCCATCGGCTGCGATCACGTAGTCCATCAG
Organism: Roseicyclus sp.; assembly: GCF_052168335.1. Classification (GTDB taxonomy): domain Bacteria; phylum Pseudomonadota; class Alphaproteobacteria; order Rhodobacterales; family Rhodobacteraceae; genus Roseibacterium. The sequence goes on from NZ_JBQLZP010000450.1 coordinate 1,819, forward strand.
TCGATCCCCAGAAGCGCCGGAACGCCGGTCAGGTCGCGCGCCACGCGTTCGGGCCGCCCCGGCAGACGGTCCACCGGCTCGCCCGCGCGGTTGACCCAGAGGGTTCGGAACCCGCAGGCGGCGGCCGAGGCGGCGTCCCAGCCGTTCGAGGAGACGAAGAGCACCTCGGAGGGCGCGCGGCCGAAGCGTGCGCCGACGAGGTCGTAGACCGCGCGCGCGGGCTTGAAGACGCCGACCGCCTCGACCGAGAGCACGGCGTCGAGATGCGGGCCGATACCGGCGCTCGCGACCGCGTCGGCCAGCATCCCCGGACTGCCGTTCGACAGGATCGCGGTGGCGCGGCCCGCGTCCTTCAAGCGCGACAGCATCTCCGGCACCTCCGGGTAGGCCGCGAGGCGCCGGTAGAGGCCGAGAAGCGCCTCGCGCAGCTCCGCGTCTCCGATCCCGGCCCTCTCGAGCGCCCAGTCGAGCCCGTCCTGCGTCACCTGCCAGAAGTCGCAATGCGCCCCCGTCACGGCGCGGAGCCACGAATACTGGAGCTGCTTCGTCCGCCAGTCGGCCGAGACCTGCGGCCAGACCGCCGCGAAGCCCTCGCGCCCCGGTTCCTCCGCCAGGGCGCGGGCCGCCGCCGAGACGTCGAAAAGCGTCCCGTAGGCGTCGAACACGCAGACCCGTATTCCGTCCATGCCGTCCCTCCCGCACGTTGGCGAAGACCTTTGCACATGCGCGCGGCGGCTACAATTCCGGCCGCCGGGGTTCAAATCCGGGGCCGGAAGGCCTAAACTCATGGGTTAATTGACTGCGGCAGCCCTGCGCCGGACGGCGTGGCCTCGCGAAATCCACCCATCGACAGGAAAGAGAGAACCGATGACCCAGGCACAGCCGGGCACGACCGTGTCCATTCACTACACCGGAACCCTTCCCGACGGCACCACCTTCGACAGCTCGGAGGGGCGCGACCCGCTGACCTTCAAGCTCGGCGAAGGCCAGATCATCCCCGGCCTCGAGTCGGCGCTCTCGGGCATGACCGTCGGCGAGAAGAAGAAGGTCACGATCGCCTCCGAGGACGCCTATGGCCCGCACCGGCCCGAGGCGATCCAGCAGGTGCCGCGCGAGGCGGTGCCCGATCACATCCCGCTCGACCTCGGCACGCAGCTCCAGGTCCAGACGCAGGACGGCCGCGCGGTGCCCGTGACCGTCACGGAAGTCACCGACGCCCAGGTGACGCTCGACGCGAACCACCCGCTCGCGGGCAAGGACCTGATCTTCGACGTGGAACTGGTCTCGGTCGCCTGAGGGCGGGCGACACCGGCTGCGCCCGGGCGCCGTTCGCGGCGCCGGGGCCCAGAGATTCCCGGTCAGAGATTCTCGGGCTGCAACATGCCCAGGACGTGATAGCCGCCGTCCACGAGGATGATCTCGCCCGTGGTGCAGGCGCCCCAGTCGGAGGCGAGGTAGACCGCGGTGCCGCCGATCGCCTCGAGCGTGGCGTTGGCGCGCAGCGGCGCGTTCGCCTCGGTCGTCTTGAAGGTCTTGCGCGCGCCGCCGATGGCCGCGCCCGCCAGCGTCTTCATCGGGCCGGGGCTGATCGCGTTCACGCGGATCTTCTGCGGCCCGAGGTCGTTGGCGAGGTAGCGCACGGAGGATTCCAGCGCCGCCTTCGCCACGCCCATGACGTTGTAGTAGGGCGTCACCCGGTTCGAGCCCTGGTAGGTCATCGTCAGCAGCGTGCCGCCATCGGGCATCAGCTCCGAGGCGCGGCGGGCCACGTCGATGAACGAGTAGCAGGATATCGTGAGCGAGTTGCGGAAGTTCTCCCGCGTCGTGTTGATGAAACGGCCCGTCAACTCGGTCTTGTCGGAGAAGGCGATGGCGTGCACGACGAAGTCGAGACTGCCCCATTCCTCGCCGAGCCGGGCGAAACAGGCGTCCATCGAGGCGTCGTCCATCACGTCGCAATCGACCATCAGGGTCGAGCCGAGCGAGGCGGCCAACGGCTCCACCCGCTTGCCGAAGGCCTCGCCCTGGTAGGAGAAGGCCAGCTCCGCCCCCGCCTCGTGCATGGCACGGGCGATCCCCCAGGCGATCGAACGCTCGTTCGCGACGCCCATGATCAGGCCGCGCTTGCCCCTCATCAACTCGTTCATGTGTGCATCACCCGTCGAAGCGGGACAGGAGCATCGAGCCGTTCGTGCCCCCGAACCCGAAGGAATTGGTCATCACCGTGTCGAGGCCGGCGTTCTCGACCGTCGCGGTCGCGATTTCCTCGGGCTTCAGGGCGGGATCGAGCGTCTCGACATTGATCGAGGGCGCGATGAAGTCGTGCTCCAGCATGAGGAGGCAGAAGACCGCCTCGATGGCGCCGGCCGCGCCCTGCGCGTGGCCGGTCATCGACTTGGTGGAACTGACCGGGGGCGTCGATCCCTCGCCGAAGACGCGGCGGACGGCCTGCACCTCGCCCACGGCGCCCACGGGCGTCGAGGTGCCGTGGGCGTTGGTGGAGCTCACGCCC
>NZ_JBQLZP010000451.1:0-4883 GCF_052168335.1 Roseicyclus sp.
CAGTCGGGCTCGGGGCGGCAATCGTCGTCGGTGAAGGCCACGAAGTCGGTCGACGCGGCCTCGACGCCCCGGTTGCGGGCGGCGGCGGGGCCCTTGTTTTCCTGGCGGATGACCTCGACGAGACCGCCGTATTCCGCGGCCAGGGGCGCGAACGGCACGTCGCTTCCGTCATCCACGACGATGACGCGATAGGACGGATGATCGAGCTTCGCGAGGCAGTCCAGGCACTCCCGCAACTGCCGGGGCCGGTTGTAGGACGCGACCACGATCGTCGACGGCTGGTGCATCGAAAGCGTCCTCGAGCGGAGAAGCACGCCGGAAAGGAAACCAGCCTCCAATCGCCAAGTAAAGCGCGCGGGCCGGGCCTGCGGTCCCGGTTCGCCCCGATCCCGGCGGCCCCTCGGGACCTACGCGCGGCCGGAGGCTGGTCATCGCCGCGGGTCTCGTGACGGCGGCCCGGCAATCGCCGATGGACTGGACGCACCGGCGATGGCACCAAGGGGCTCCGGCAGGAGATGCGAGCGGGCGGATGGACGGCGGAGCTGAAGGACCCCAGGCGGGCTATCCCGACAGGCGAGACAGGCCGGGGCGCACCTGGCGGCGGATCGGCATGATCGCGCCCTCCTCGAACACCGTGCTGGAGCCCGAGACCATGCGCCTCGTCGCGCCGTTCGGCGACGAGGTGTCGGTGCATTTCGCGCGGGTCGGTGTCCTCCGGATCGCCGCGTCCGAGGCCTCCGACAGCCAGTTCGGCTTCGACGGCCTTCTGTCCGCCGCGCAGCTTCTCGCCGGTACGCGGCCGGACGCGATCCTCTGGAACGGCACGGCGGCGAGCTGGCTCGGGATCGAGCGCGACGCCGCGCTCGCTGCCGAGATGGCCGAGGCGACAGGCCATGTCTGCACGACCACCATGCTGCTCTACCGCGCGGTCTTCGCCGAGATGGGCGTCCGCAGGCTGGCCCTCGTGACGCCCTACACGCCCGAGATCCAGGCCCGCGTCGTCGCCAACCTCGAGGGGCTCGGGCTGGAAGTGGTTGCCGAGCGGCATCTCGGCGATGCCGGCAACTTCTCCTATGGCGAATACTCGGCGGAGTTCGTCGCGGACGAGCTGCGCGCAGCCATCGCCGAGGGGCGCCCGGACGCTGCGGCCGTCATGTGCACCAACTACCGCGGCGCGCCCGCGGCGCCCCGGGTCGAGGCCGAGACCGGCGTGCCGGTGCTGGATTCGGTCGCGCTCACGCTCTGGGGAGGTCTCGCGCTGGCCGGACTCGCGCCCTCGCGGCTGGCGGGGCAGGGCAGGCTCTTTCACGAACTGCCCACGAATGCGGCGCGCGCGGCGGCATTTTGGCCATCGGGGACCGAGGCACGGTGAGCCGACCGTGCCGGACCCGGGGTGCAACCTGCCCCGGGCGGGGGCGTTCCGCGCCGCGCGGGCGGCTGCCACGCATCTCCCGCCGGAGGACATGCACGGGGCGGCTCCCGACCGGCGCGGCACACCGATCTCCCTTGCCAAGCTGATGTTCCGGCGGTCTTTTCCCCGATTGCCCGCCGCATCCCGCCGACCCCGCGACCGGCACATCGGACGCGCCGTCACGACCGCGCCACAGGGTGCGAAAATGGGGCCGCCGCACATTCATAATGTTCCCTTCTTAATCCATAGACAGTTTCGATTTGCCAAGAAGCCCCACGGTCCAAAACACTCCAAGACGATGGCTCAGGGGTCCGCTCGAGCCACGCTGGACCGAAGGCCCGCCCCGGCAGGAGCACGTCATTGCCCGGCGTCGCATGGCCAAGTTGGAGGTGAATCAAATGCTCGACATGGAAAGAACTCGTAGCGCGGCGTATCTGGTCCTGGCGTTCGGGATCGCGGCCGGGACGGCTGGCCACGCGCAGACCATCACGATGGCGGAGGCCGACACCATCACCGGCGAGAACCTCGTGCAGCTCGTGGCGATCGAGCGGGCGCGCGAGCGCGGCGTCGAGGTTGAGCTCGTCTCGCTCCGGTCGGACGACATCGTGTTCCAGGCGGTGCTGAACGGACAGGTCGAGATCGGCATCGGGACGGCCTATTCGCCGATCCAGACGCTCGGCGACGACTCCGTCCGGCACTTCTACCAGCTGCGCATGTCCGCCTACTTCCCCGTGGTCGACAAGACGCAGATCACCTCGTGGGAGGATCTCGACGGCGCGCCGATCACGGTGCACGCGCGCGGCTCGGGGACCGAGGCCATCGCCCGCTTCATCGAGAGCGTGCAGGGCATCCAGTTCTCCGAGATGAGCTATGTCCCCGGCTCCGAGGTGCGCGCGGTCGCGCTCCGGCAGGGGACGATCAACGCGACCTTCCTCGACATCACGAACACCCGCCTCGTCATGAGCGAGGAGCCCGACCGCTTCGGCCTCCTGCCGCTCGGCGACGCGACGGCGTCCGACAGCCTTCTCTTCGCGCGGCCCGACTGGCTGGCCGAGAACAGCGAGGCCGTCACCATCCTCGTGGAGGAGCTGATGCGCGTCGCCGAGGAGTTCAACGCCGACCCGACGCTGCCCGCGCGCCTGCGCGAGGAATACGGGATGCTGAGCGACCTGCCGCAGGAAGCGATCGACGAGATCACCCCCTATTTCGAGACGGCGACCGAGGCGGACCTCTTCCCGACCAATGGCGGCACGCCCGAGGCGGTGCGCAGCGACCTCGCCTTCCTCGCCATGTCTGGCGCCATCGAGGGCGATCCGGCGGAAATGGACGTGGAGGATTTCTGGACCTTCGATATCGTCGAGGCGGCACGCGCCGCGATGAACTGAGCGAGCACACGGACGCCGGCCGCGCGGTATCCCGCGGCCGGCACCGGCAAGGACGGAAAGAATGACCGAGCCCACGACCTCCCTCAGCGCACCGGCTGCGAACGGCGCGCAGGCCGAAAGGGCCCGAATGCCGGAGGTCTGGACCACGCTTCTGTGGCGCGTCGCGTCCTTCGCGCTGGTCTTCGGCATCTGGGAGATCGCGGGACAGGTCGCGTTCAGCCGGGCGCTCCCGCCCGCGAGCGACGTCTTCGTCGCCATCGTCGAGATGACCGCGAGCGGCGAGTTCGCCGCCGCCTATTCCCGAAGCTTGCCGCCGCTGCTGATCGGTCTTCTCGTCACCATCGTGGGCGGCGTCGCCATCGGCGTGTCGGTCGGGCTGATGCGGACGGCGGAGTGGTTCTTCGTGCCGCTGCTCGTGATCTTCCAGACCGCGCCCGTGTCGGCGATCATCCCGCTGCTGACCTACATGTACGGCATCAGCGACACCTCCAAGATCGTCGCCATCATCATCCTCGGCCTGCCGCTCGTGGCGCTCAATTCCTACAAGGGCATCCAGGCCACCAGCCCCTCGCTCATCGCCATGGCGCAGAGCTTCATGGCGTCGCGGCTCGACACGATCCGCCTCGTGATCCTGCCGTCGGCGAGCGAGATGATCTTCGCGGGCCTGCGCCTCGGCGTTTCGGGCGCCTTCATCGGGATCGTTCTGGCGGAGCTTCTGATCACGCCGACGGGCATCGGCGACCTCATCACCTACAACCGCGCGATCGCGCGCTACGACAAGATGTTCGCCGCGATCGTGTCGATCCTCGCCATCGCCGCGGTCACGCTCGGCCTGCTGCAGTCGATGGAAACCCGCCTGTTCCGCAAGGAGAAGCGCACATGAACGCGACCGCCGACCGGGCGCTGGCCTCCGCCGCCACGCAGGCCGAGCCGATCCTGAGGGTGCAGGACGTGGGCCTCGTCTACGGCAGCTCGACCGTCGCGCTCGACGGGGCGAACCTCGACGTGCCGAAGGGGCAGCTGACCGCGCTCCTCGGGCCGAGCGGCTGCGGGAAGACGACGCTCCTGAAGATCATCGCGGGCCTGATCGAGCCCACGGCGGGCGCGGTCTACGTCAACGGCAAGCCGGTGGAGGGGCCGGGACCGGACCGCGCGCTCGTCTTCCAGGACTTCGCGCTGCTGCCCTGGGCGACGGTGCTCGACAACGTGGCCTTCGGGCTCAGGGCGCGCGGCGTGCCCAGGAAGGAGCGCGAGGAGACGGCCCGGCACTACATCAACGAGGTCGGCCTCTCGGGCTTCGAGGACAAGCACCCGCACGAGCTGTCGGGGGGGATGCGCCAGCGCGCGGGCCTGGCGCGGGCGCTGGCGGTCGAGTCCGATATCCTGATGATGGACGAGCCCTTCTCGGCGGTGGACGAGCAGATGCGGCGCAAGCTGCAGGAGGATCTGCTCGACCTGCTGAAGATCGAGAAGAAGACCGTGATCTTCGTGACCCATTCCATCGAGGAGGCCGTCTACCTCGCCGACCAGGTGGCGATCCTGACCCGCAGGCCCGGCCGCGTGACCAAGGTGATCCGCCCCGACCTCGACCGCAGCGGCGATGTCGACGTGATCCGCCGCCTTCCGCAATACGTCGAGCTGGTCGACGAGATCTGGGCGAGCCTGAAGCACTATGTCGAGTGATCCCGCCGCACATGCCCGCCCGTCGGGCGCGCGCAGGCCCTCCGCCTGGAAGCGGGTGATGGCGCTCTCGCCGTTCTGGTCGCTGATCTTCTGGGCCGCGCTCTGGGAACTGATCGGCCGGATGGGCTGGAACGACCTCGTCCCGCCGCTGTCGGCGACGTGGTTCGCGATCCTCGACCTCTTCGACAGCGCCCAGTTCTGGGACGCGCTCTGGCTGACGGCGCGGACCTTCCTGATCGGCCTCGGCCTCGCCATCGGCATCGGCATCCCGGTCGGCATCGTGATGGGCCTGAGCCGGAGGGCCGACAAGCTCCTCTCGGTCTGGGTGAACCTCTTCCTCTCCGCGCCCCTGACTGCGGTGGTGCCCGCGCTCATGCCGCTTCTGGGGATCGGCGAGGCGACGG
>NZ_JBQLZP010000452.1:0-2840 GCF_052168335.1 Roseicyclus sp.
CGGATCTCCTCGTGGTCGCCCTCCGGGTTCGCGGCGATGGCCTCGATCACCTTGAACTCGACGTTGCCGCCGAGCTTGATGTCGGTCCCGCGCCCGGCCATGTTCGTGGCGATGGTGATCGCGCCGAGCTTGCCCGCGTCGGCGACGATCTGCGCCTCCTGCTCGTGCTGGCGCGCGTTCAGGACGTTGTGCGGAAGCCCGGCCTTCTTGAGAAGCTGGCTCAGCATCTCGGACTTCTCGATCGACGTCGTGCCGACGAGGACGGGCTGCCCTTTCTCGTGCGCCTCGCGGATCGCCTCGACGATGGCGGCGTATTTCTCGGTGCCGGTGCGGTAGACCTGGTCGTCCTCGTCGATGCGGGCGATGGGCCTGTTCGTCGGGATCTCGACGACGCCGAGGCCGTAGATCGACATGAACTCCTCGGCCTCGGTGGCGGCCGTGCCGGTCATTCCGGCGAGCTTGTCGTAGAGGCGGAAGTAGTTCTGGAACGTGACGCTCGCCATGGTCACGTTCTCGGGCTGGATCTTGCAGCCCTCCTTGGCCTCGATGGCCTGGTGCAGGCCGTCGGACAGGCGGCGGCCGGGCATCATGCGGCCGGTGAACTCGTCCACCAGCACGACCTCGCCGCCGCGCACGATGTATTGCTGGTCGCGGTGGAACAGCTTGTGCGCACGAAGCGCGTTCGTGACGTGGTGGACGATCGTGGTCGATTCCGGGTCGTAGAGGCTCTGGCCCTCCGGCAGGATTCCGTTCGCGTGCAGCGTCTCCTCGAGAAAGTCGTTGCCCTCGTCGGTGAAGGTCGCGCTGCGCTGCTTCTCGTCGAGGGTGTAGTGCTCCTCGGTGACGAGCGGGATGACCTTGTCGATGGCGACATAGAGGTCCGAGCGGTCCTGACTCGGCCCCGAGATGATGAGGGGCGTCCGCGCCTCGTCGATGAGGATCGAGTCGACCTCGTCCACGATGGCGAAGTTGTGCCCGCGCTGGGCCATCTCGGCGAGGCTCGAGCGCATGTTGTCGCGCAGGTAGTCGAAGCCGAGCTCGTTGTTCGTGGCGTAGGTGATGTCGGCGGCGTAGGCCTCGCGCTTCTCGCCGTCGGGCTGGCGAGGATAGACCACCCCGGTCGTCAGCCCGAGCGCGGCATAGACCTTGCCCATCCACTCGGCGTCGCGCTTGGCGAGGTAGTCGTTCACCGTGACGATGTGGACGCCCTTGCCCGACAACGCGTTGAGATAGGCGGGGAAGGTCGCCACCAGCGTCTTGCCCTCGCCGGTCTTCATCTCGGCGATGTTGCCGCGGTGCAGGAAGATGCCGCCGATGAGCTGAACGTCGAAGGCGCGGAGGCCGAGGGCGCGGCGGGCCGCCTCGCGGCAGTTCGCGAAGGCCTCGGGCAGGAGGTCGTCGAGGCTTTCGCCCTCGGCGACGCGCTTCTTCAGCTCCGCGGTCTTCGCGACGATCCCCTCGTCGGTCAGCTTGTGGAACTCGGGCTCGAGGGCGTTGATCCTCTCGACGATGGGCCTCACGCTCTTGACCTTGCGGTCGTTCGGCGAGCCGAAGACCTTCTTCGCGATCGTGCCAAGTCCGAGCATGTGAAACGCCTTCCCGCCGCCCCATCCCGTCAGATGGCGCAACCTACCTCAAGTCATCGTGTGGGGCATCCGGGTTGTTCGGCTCATCGCGGCAGTCTAGAAACGGCGGCAAGACGGCCTCAGGCCCCGATGCGAAACCCGCATGGGACATAAGACCGGGCCGATAGACTGTCAACGCGGCCCTCCGTAGGCACTTCGGGGGGCCATTCCCTGAAGGAAGGCCCCCAACATGAAACGACTCCTCGCCAGCGCCGCCGTCGTGGCCTTGACCGCCATGCCGCTCGCCGCCCAGGAGACCGAAGTCGGCGCGGACACCGTTCTCGCCACCGTGAACGGCACCGAGATCACCGTCGGGCACCTGATCGCCATGCGCCAGATGCTGCCGCCGCAGTACCAGGAACTCCCGGCGCAGGTTCTCTTCGACGGAATGCTCGAGCAGCTCGTGCAGCAGCAGGTCCTCGCCGATGTCGCGGCCGAGGAGATGGACACCGCCACCGCACTCGGCCTCGAGAACGAGCAGCGCGCCTTCCTCGCTGCGACCTTCGTCGACGACGTGGCCATGGCCGAGCTGTCGGAGGAGGAGATCGCCGCCGAGTACGATGCGCAGTTCGCCGCCGCCGACCCAGTCCCCGAGTTCAACGCCAGCCACATCCTCGTGGAGACCGAGGAGGAGGCGCAGGCCATAATCGATGAGCTGACCGCCGGCGCCGACTTTGCGGATCTCGCCGCCGAGCGCTCGATCGGGCCCTCCGGTCCGAACGGCGGGCAGCTCGGCTGGTTCATGGCGGGCATGATGGTGCCCGAGTTCGAGAACGCCGTTTTCGAGCTCGAGCCCGGCGAAGTCTCCGTCCCCGTCCAGACCCAGTTCGGCTGGCACGTCATCCTCCTCAACGAGACGCGCGAGCAGGAGCCCCCGGCGCTCGATGAGGTTCGGGCCGACCTGGTGGACGGCCTCCGCCGCGCCCGTGTCGAGGCCCGCATCGACGAGCTGATGGCCGCGGCCACGATCGACCGGCCGGAGCTTGACATCGACCCGGCCGTGATCGCGAATGACGCTCTCCTCGAGGAGTAGGCGCGCGGGATCGTGATGGCGAAGGCGGACAAGAAGACGAAGAAGGCCAAGGCCGAGGGCAAGGCCGGCAAGAAGGGCAAGGGTGCGGCGAAGGCGGCCGCAGCCTCCGCCGCTCCGAAGAAGAAACCGTTGCAGGTGTCGCCGCTGGCACCCGCGGCGTCTCCGTCCATCCCGCCTGTCGA
>NZ_JBQLZP010000453.1:0-20337 GCF_052168335.1 Roseicyclus sp.
AGGGCGGGACCTGTCCCGCCCCCCGGAAACGAGAACAACCGGAGGCCATCATGGCAGAAACGATGCAGTTCGATCTCGTCAGCCCCGAGCGGCGCCTCGCGTCGCTCCAGGCGACCGAGGTGCGCATCCCCGGCGCCGACGGCGACATGACGGCGATGGCCGACCATGCGCCGACGATCACGACGCTGCGGCCCGGCATCCTGTCCGTCACCCATTCGGGCGGCGTCGAGGAGTATGTCGTCGTCGGCGGCTTCGCCGACATCTCCGGCAAGGGCGTGACGGTGCTGGCCGAGCGCGCGATGCCGCGCTCCGAGATGACGCAGGAGATCATGGAGGGGCTCGTCGCCGAGGCGCGCGAGGCCCACGACAAGGTCCGCCGGTCCGAGGACGCACCGCAGGACGCCGCCGACGCGACGGCCAAGTTCCTCGCCGACCTCGTCGCGGCGGGCGAGCACATCAACCTGCCGGTCTCGAGCCGCGCGCCCGCGCCCTGACCCGCGCGCCGAAAGGGAAACCCGACACCCCCGCCCGCGCCGCGTGCGGGGGTTTTCGTTTCCGGGCCGCGGCCACGCTCCCGTCACGAAATCTCCCATTCCCCGCGCGACTTGGCTGCTAGCCGCGCCCCTCGACGCCAGAGGACAACGGACCCCGCCCGCCATGAAACGCCTGCGCACATCGCTCGTCGGGATCGACCGGGGCAGCCGCACGCTCTTCAGCGACTTCGAGGATGACGGTCCGATGTGGAGGGGCACGGGGCCGCGCGAGAAACGGGTGCCGGTCGTCTTCTCCGGCGCGTTCCGGGGTGCGCCGGTCGTGCAGGTGTCGATCTCCATGTGGGACACCGACGGCGCCACCAACCAGCGCGCCGACCTCCGGGCCGAGGCGGTGACGGAGGCGGGCTTCGAGCTGGTCTTCCGCACCTGGGGCGACAGCCGCGTGGCCCGCATCCGCGCCGACTGGATGGCGGTGGGCGAGGTCGCGGGCGAGGACGACTGGGACCTCTCCTGAGGCCACGTCCCTGCGGCGGCGCCTTGTCTCCTTGCCGCTCATGGCCCGGGTCACGCATCGTCGATCCGCATCCGGTGCCCGCGCATGGAGCGACCCATGACACAGGCGTTTTCGACCCGACCGACCGATGCCCGCGCCGCCGCCCGGCGCACGGCGAAGGCCCTCAGGATCGCGCTCGCCCTCGTCTTCCTCGGCCTCGGCGGCTGGTGCGTGGTGGCGCCCGGCACGGTCGAGGCGCTGGCGCTGCGCCCCGAGTTTCGGCACCTGAGCCCCACCTCCGCGCTGCTCCTCCAGTGCTTCGGGGCGCAGGCGGTCCTCGTGGGGTCGCTCGCGCTCCTGTCGCGCTTCACGGCGACCACGTTCCTGGTGTTCGGAATGCTCGCTTCGGTTCCGTTCTTCGTCTTCAACGCCTGGTTCGTCTGGGTGAACCCGATGTTCACCGGCCTGATGCTCCTCGATTTCGCGGGCAACCTGAGCTTTTTCGCGATCGGACTGGTCGGCTGGCGCCTCATGCGCGGCGAGACGGAGCCGGTCTGACCTCCGCCGCCCGGCTAGCGCATCAGCCAGCCGAAGGCGCGGTCCAGCGCGTCCCTCGCACCGGCCTCCAGCGGCGCGCCATGGGCGATGACCAGACGCTCGGCCGGCCAGTCGAGGATACGCCGGACCCCCTCCCGTGCCGCCGCCCGGTCCGTCGTGGCGAGGCGGAACTTGCGGGGCACCGACGGGACGGGGGCGGTCATCAGGTCGAGCCGAGCCACCACGGATCGCCAGCCGCGATACCAGTCCTGCGGGATCTGCTGGACGAGGTCCGTCACCAGAATCGTGGCCGAGGCGGCGTGGAAGAACACGACCTCCGTGGCGATGCGGTTGCCCCGGACGATCACCTGGTCGAGCGTCCCGGCCCAGGCCGGGTCGGGCGCGTCGCCGAGCGTCCGGTGCAGCGTCGTGCGGGCGACCGCCTCCGTCAGGCCGGGGGCCGCGTGGACCACGGCGTCCGGCCAGAAAGCGGCCCATTCGGCGAGGAACATGTGGTGCAGCGCGTTCGGCGCCACGAGATGCCGCACCGGGCCGAGGGCGTCGATCGCCGCGCGGACCTCCGGCGTCAGCGCGACCGGGGACCAGACCCAGAGCCCGCCCCCGTCCGGCAGCCGGACGACGGCCATGCGCGTGGGAAAGCGGAAGCCGGCCGCGCCCGTCACCGCCGGACCGTCGACGAGCCAGAGGTCCGGGGCGAAAGGGGACATGAGGCACTCCCGACACGAGACGACCGGTGCGCTGGTGCCATGCATCCGCAGGCGCCGCAATCCTCCGCGGCCATCGTGCTTGCGCCGTCACATCCCCGTGGGACATAGGGCGGCATGAAATCCGAGCGCGGCCCCATCGTCTTCATCCTCGCGACCCTGATGATCGACGCCATCGGGATCGGCATCGTGTTCCCGATCATGCCAGATCTCATGGACCGGGTCGGCGCGGGCGACATCGCGCAGGGCGCGCTCTGGGCCGGGCTGCTGATGTCGGCCTATGCGGGGGCGCAGTTCCTCTTCGCGCCCGTCGTGGGGTCGATCTCGGACGCCTTCGGGCGCAAGCCCGTGCTGCTGGCCGCGATGGCCTTCCTCGCGCTCGACTACGTCATCATGGCGCTGGCCGAGACCTACTGGCTCCTCCTCGTCGGGCGGACCCTCGCGGGGCTCGCGGGGGCGACCTACATCACGGCGACGGCCTACATCGCCGACATCACGCCGCCGGGGCAGCGCGCGGCGCGCTTCGGGCTGATCGGGGCGGCCTTCGGGATCGGCTTCGTGCTCGGCCCCGCGCTCGGCGGGCTCGCCGCATCCTGGCACGTCAGCGCGCCCTTCTGGCTCGCCGCGGGGCTGTCGGCCGCGAACGTGCTCTTCGGCCTCTTCGTCCTGCCCGAGTCGCTCAAGCCCGGGAACCGGAGGCCCTTCGGCGCCCGCGACCTCAACCCCTTCGGCACGATCCTGCGCGCCTTCCGCACCCCCGGCCTCGCCGTGCCGCTGGTCTGCATCGGGGTCTTCGAGTTCGCCAACATGGTCTACCCGACGCTCTGGGCCTTCTGGGGGCGCGAGGTCTTCGGCTGGTCGACGCTGGTGATCGGCCTGTCGCTCTCGGCCTACGGGGTGCTTGTGGCCATCGTGCAGGCCGGCGTCATGCCCATCGCCGTCGCGCGGCTGGGCGAGGCCAGGCTTCTCGTCTGGGGGCTGACGCTCGCGGTCCTGTCGCTCGCCGGTCTCTCGGTCGCGGACGCGGTCTGGATGGTCGGCGTGCTGCTGGTCATGGCCGCGCTGACCGACCTCGTGCCGCCGACGCTCATGGCGATGTCGGCCAACGCGGTGGACGAGGACCGGCAGGGCATGGTGCAGGGCGTGATCGCGGCGCTCTCGTCGCTGGCCGCCGTTCTCGCGCCGCTCGTCTTCACGCCGCTCTTCGGGGTCTTCGTGTCGGGGGCGGCGGGTATCTACCTGCCCGGCGCTCCGTTCCTCTTCTCGGCGATCCTGATGCTCGCGGTCCTGCCGCTGGCGCTGAGGCTCCTGCGCGCTCAGCGCCCCCACATGCCGCGCGGGTAGAGCCCCTCGTAGGTCGGCACCAGCGAGGCCGTGTCGAAGAGCGAGGAGACGCTGGTGCCCGACCAGATGTTCACGATCGACTGCGCGAACATCGGCGCGGTCGGCACGATACGGATGTTGGGGCAGATCGTCGCGGCACCGCTGGCGCGGCGGCAGTGCCGGGAGCGCGGAGAGACCCGCGGCATGGAATTCGTGTTGTAATGTCGACGCACCCGTAGATAGATTTCGTCAGGATCGTGCCGTGGGGGCGCGGGCCGTGGATCGGTATTTGGGCTGCAGCCAGCCCAGGAAAGTCTTTCGTCATGCCCTCGCGCCGCTTTCTCGGTTTCCTCTTGGGTCTCTGTGCGCTCTTGCCCGCCCCGCTCGCCGCGCAAGACATGGATGGCATCCGGGCGGAACATGCCAATTCCTCCAACAGGGCCTTTACCGTCTCGTCGCCTGTCAGGACCGGGCCGACCGCGTTGGCCTTCCAGGTGGCGGATGGGCAATGCGCGGGCAACCGAAACTACAACGATTGCGCCAATGGGCGGGAACGGTCCGAGATCGTGGATCGCGCGCCGGTCTCGACCGAGACCGAGATCTGGTATGCCTTTTCTGTCTTCATCCCCTCCAGCACGCGGCCCATCGACCCCGCCAACACGATCCTTGCACAATGGCAGGATACGCGGGGCTCTGGTGAGATTACGCTGGGTTTCGCGCTCTACCGCGAGGGGCTTGAACTGACGCAGGACGATCCGCGCACCCGTCAGAGCGATGACATGAACCCGCCCAGACCCATGGTGATGGAGATCGTCGTGCCGCCCTCGCGCCTGTATGACCGGTGGCACGACATACGGGTGCAAGCGGTCTGGTCGGTCGGGCCGACAGGTCTGGTCAATGTTTGGATCAACGACAGGCTTGTCCACAGCCACCGTGGCCCCAATCTGAACCGCGACGTCGCACCCAGTTTCAAATTCGGCGTCTACCGCTCGGGACTGGACCGGGTCGGGCGGCCCGTGCCAACGCAGCTGGTCGTCTTCGACCATATCCGTCGCGGTGTCACCGAGGCGGAGGTACTGATCCGCTGATCTGCACAGCGCTGGGTATGCCTGAATGACCGGGGGTCAGCGCCCCCACATCCCCTTGGGATAAAGCCCCTCGTAGATCGGCACCAGCGAGGCCGTGTCGAAGAGCGAGGAGACGCTGGTGCCCGACCAGATGTTCACGATCGACTGCGCGAACATCGGCGCGGTCGGCACGATGCGGATGTTGGGGCAGGCCTTGGCCTCGGCCGAGGCCTCGATCGTGTCGGTGACGACGAGCGACTTCAGGACCGAGCCCGAGATCCGCTCCACCGCCGGGCCCGAGAGGACGCCGTGCGTGGTATAGGCGTGGACCTCGGTGGCGCCCGCCTCCATCAGCACGTCGGCCGCCTTGCAGAGCGTCCCGGCCGTGTCGCAGATGTCGTCGACGATGATGCACTTGTGGTCCTTCACGTCGCCGATCACCGTCATGCCCGCGACCTCGCCCGCCTTCTCGCGGCGCTTGTCGACGATGGCGAGCGGCACGCCGATCCGGGTGGCGAGCTCGCGCGCGCGCGCCACGCCGCCCACGTCGGGCGAGACCACCATGACGTCCGACATGTCGCCCGCGAACTGGTGCAGGATGTCTAGCGCGTAGATCGGGCTGGCGTAGAGGTTGTCCACGGGGATGTCGAAGAAGCCCTGGATCTGGGCGGCGTGCAGGTCCATCGTCAGCACCCGCTCGATCCCGGACTTGGCGATCATGTTGGAGACGAGCTTGGCCGAGATCGGCGTCCGCGCCTTCGTCCGCCGGTCCTGCCGCGCGTAGCCGAAATAGGGAATCACCGCCGTGATGCGCGCCGCGCTCGACCGCCTGAGCGCGTCGGCGATGATGAGGAGTTCCATCAGGTTGTCGTTGGCGGGCTTCGAGGTCGGCTGGATGATGAACATGTCCTCGCCGCGGACGTTCTCGAACACCTCCACGAAGATCTCGCCGTCGTTGAAGCGCTCGACCCGCGCGTCGACGAGGGAAACCTGCATCCCCCGGTGCATCGACATGCGCCGCGCGATGGCCGAGGCGAGCGAAAGATTCGCGTTGCCCGAGATGAGCTTCGGTTCCGTCGACGGCATCGGCAGCTGTCCCCTTGCGTCCTGTCCCACCCGGACGGTCCGCCCCCCGCGCACCCGCATCCGGTTGACACCCCCTAGCACCGGCCTAGGGTGCGCGCAAAGGCAAATGGAGGGGCAGGGCGCATGGCGCATATCGAGTACTTCTTCGGCACGAATTCACCCTTCGTCTACCTCGCGGGGTTGCGCTTCGAGGAGGTCGCGGCCCGCCACGGCGCGACCGTGACCTACCGCCCGCTCGACCTCTCGACGCTGTTCTCGCGCACCGGCGGCTTGCCACCGAAGGAGCGGCACGAGGCGCGCCTTGCCTACCGACTCCAGGAGCTGAAGCGCCAGTCGCGGAAATACGGCCTGCCCATGGATCTCGACCCGCCGTTCCGGGCAGTGAACCCCGCACCCTCCTCCTACGCCTTCATCGCGGCGCAGAAGGCGGGCGGCGGCGATCTCGGGCGGCTCGTCCACGCCTTCACCGGCGCCCTCTGGCGCGACATGCGCGACATCGCCGAGGACGACGTGATCGCCGACTGTCTCGAGGAGGCGGGCTTCGACCGGGGCCTCGCGGGCATGGCGATGCTGCAAGGCGCCGAGCAATACGCCCGCAATCTCGAGGACGCGACGGCGGCCGGCGTCTTCGGCGCGCCCTTCTACATCGTCGACGGGACCGAGAGCTTCTGGGGCCAGGACAGGATCGAGGATCTCGACCTGCATCTCTCCGGCAAGCTTTGACCCGCGGCCTCCGCACCTGGGGCGAGGCGGGGGCACCGGAGGTCCTGCTCCTCCACTGCACGCTCGCCCATGGCGGCGCGTGGAAGGGCGTGGCGCGGCGGCTTGCGGACCGTTTCCACCTCGTGGCGCCCGACATGGTGGGGCACGGGGAGGGGCCCTCGGGCGATCCGGCGCGCGACTACCACGACCAGGCCACGGAGCATGCGCTCGGCTTCCTGCCGGAGGAGGGCGCGCATCTCGTCGGCCACAGCTTCGCGGCGACCGTGGCCCTCAGGCTCGCCATCGAGGCGCCCGGGCGCGTGCGCTCGCTCGTGCTGATCGAGCCCGTGCTCTTCGCCGCCGCCCCCGACGGGCCCGCGAAAAGCGCCAATGCCGAAAAGCTCGGGCGGATGGGCATGAAGGTCGCCGCGGGCGACACGCGCGGCGCGGCGCGCATCTTCCTCTCGGTCTGGGGCGCGGGCGAGGACTTCGACGAGCTGCCGGAGGCGCAGGCCGCGCGCATGGCGTCGCAGATGTGGATCATCGGGGCGCAGCGCGCCGCCCTGCACGACGACGCCGCCCGCCTCCTGCCGCGCCTCGGGCAGGTCGCCTGCCCGGTGCTCCTGATGGAAGGCAGCACCTCTCCCCCGGTCATCGGCCAGATCCTCGACATGCTGGAGGCGGGCCTTCCGCAGGCGGAGCGCGCGGTGATCGACGGTGCGGGCCACATGGCGCCCGTCACCCATCCCGACGCGGTCGCGGGCGCGCTCGCCGACTTCCTCGCCCGCGCCTAGGCCCCCGCCCAGGCGGCCGCGAGGCGGTCGATCTCGTCGGCCGTCTTCGACCAGTCGCAGACGAGGCGGCAGCGCACGGGCGTGTCGTCCGGCCCCTCGAGCGGCGTGTCGCCGGGGAAGAGGTAGTAGCGCGCCCCCGCCGCCATCGCCCTGCGATGCGCCGCGCGCGGCAGGTCCGCGAAGATCATGTTGCCCTGCGGCTCATGGTGGATGCGCGCCCCCGGCAGGGCGCGCACCGCCTCCGCCAGACGGGCGCAGGCGGCGTTGGCCGAGGCCGCCATCTCCAGCCACAGCCCGTCCTCGGCATAGGCCAGCATCTGCGCCGAGAGATACCGCATCTTCGACCAGAGATGCCCGCCGCGCTTGCGCCTCAGCGCCAGTTCCCGCCCGAGCGCCGGGTCGAAGATCACCACCGCCTCGACCCCGAGGCAGCCGTTCTTCGTGCCCCCGAAGCTCACCGCATCGACGCCGATCCTCCAGGTCATCTCGGCGGGCGTGCAGCCGAGCGCCGCGCAGGCATTGGCGAAGCGCGCGCCGTCGAGATGCACGGGCAGCCCCGCCGCCTTCGCCATGTCGGCCAGGTCCGCGATCTGCCCGAGCGTGTAGACCGTGCCCGCCTCCGTCACCTGCGTGACGCTGAGGGCGCCCGCCTGCGCGCCATGCACGCCCCGGTTCCGCGTGGCGGCGAGCGCGCGGGCGAAGGCGTCGGGCACGATCCGGCCCCCGACCTCCTCCAGCAGCGTCAGCTTCGCGCCGCCCATGTAGAACTCGGGCGCGTTGCACTCGTCCTCCTCGATATGGGCGATCCGGCTGCAATAGACCGTGTCCCAGGGCTTCACGAGGCAGGCGAGCGCGATGGAGTTGGCCGCCGTCCCCGTGGCGACGAAGGCGACCTCGGCCTCCGGCGCCTCGAAGAGATCGCGGACGGCAGCCACGGCACGCGCGCTCAGAGGGTCGTTGCCGTAGGGCATGGCGTATCCCTCATTGGCGCGCGCCAGCGCCTCCATCACCCGCGGATGCGCCGGGCCCGCGTTGTCCGATGCGAAGTTCATGTCCCCGGCTCCTCGATCACGTGGTCCTCCCAATCCTCTTCCGGCACCTCCCATTCGGGCACCGTGATGCCGCGCACGCTGACGCCGGCGGCATGCACGCTCTCCGGATCGCCCGAGACGAGCGGGTGCCACCATCTGAGCGGCTTGCCCTCGTGCAGCAGGCGATAGGCGCAGGTCTCGGGCATGAAATAGGCCACATCGCCCATGGTCTCGGGCGTCAGCCGGATGCACTCGGGCACCAGCGTCTTGCGGATCGCGTACTGCCCGCAGCGGCAGGTCTCGTCGTCGAGGAGGCGGCAGGCCACCCGCGTCAGCGCGACCTCGCCCGTCTCCTCGTCCTCGAGCTTGTTGAGACAGCACTTGCCGCAGCCGTCGCAGAGCGCCTCCCACTCCTCCGCCGTCATGCGGGCCATCGGCACGCGCTCCCAGAAGCGGTCCCTCATGTGCGGGCGAGCGCCGCCCGCGCCGCCGCGCTGTCGGCGTCCATCTGCACGACCAGCGCCTCGAGCGTGTCGAACCTCATCTCGGGCCGCAGGAACGCCACCAGCCCGACCGAGAGGTGCTGCTCGTAGAGGTCGCCCTTGAAGTCGAAGAGGAAGGTCTCGAGGTTCGGCGTCTCGCGCTGGAACATGGGCCGGATGCCGAGGTTCGCGACGCCCCGGTAGCTGCCCGCGTGCGGCCCCGTCAGCACGTCGACGAGGACCGCGTAGACCCCGAGCCGCGGCACGTGCAGCCCCTCGAGCTCCATGTTCGCCGTCGGATAGCCGAGCCTGCGCCCCCGCTTCTCGCCGTGCAGCACGCGCCCCTCGATCCGGTGCCAGTGGCCGAGCATCTCTGCCGCCCCGCGCGGGTCCCCCGCGCTCAGCGCGTTGCGGATCGCGGTGGAGGAGACGGCGCCCGCGGCGGCCTCGAGCAGCGGCGCCACCGTCACGTCGAAGCCCATCGCGCGCCCGAAGCCCGCGAGCATCTCCGCCGTGCCCTGCCGCCCCTTGCCGAAACGGAAATCCGCACCGACGACGACGTGGCTCACGCCCAGCCCCTCGGACAGGACCTCGCGCGCGAAGTCCTCCGCCGAAAGCCCCGAGAGCACCGCGCCGAAGGGCAGTTCCGCCAGCACCTCGACCCCCAGCTTCTCCAGCCTGTGGGCGCGCGCCTCGGCGTTCATCAGCCGGAAGGGGGGCGCCTCGGGGGCGAAGAACTGTCGTGGATGCGGCTCGAAGGTCACGACGCCGAGCGGCGCTCCCGCGCGCCGGGCAAGGCCGATCACATGGGCATGGCCGCGGTGGACGCCGTCGAAATTGCCGATCGCGACCGAGGCGCCGCGCTCCTCGGGACGGACATACTGGTGGTCGCGCACGATCCGCATGGCGCCGGACTTATCGCCGCCCCGGCCCGAGGGCAAGGCACCGCCTCGGCCCCTTCATCTTTCGTCAAGTACGCCCGGGAGGGTGCGGGAGGGCAGGCGGCCCTCCCGCCGGCGCGACGGTTCCGCCCGCGCGCCGCTGCCGCCCGTGCGCTTGTCAGTCGAACTTGCCCGAGGGCGCCAGCACGACGGCCTCGCCCTTCAGGACCACCGTGTCCCCGACCTTGCACCGGGTGGCGAGCGTGACCCGGCGGCGGCCGTAGTCGATCTCCATGACCTCGACCTCGGCATGGACCATGTCGCCGGGGCGCACGGGCGCCATGAACTTGAGCGTCTGGCCCAGATAGACCGTGCCGTGGCCGGGAAGCTGCTCGCCGATCACCGCCGAGATCAGGCCCGCCGTCAGCATCCCGTGCGCGATCCGCCCCTCGAAGATCGTGTCGCGCGCGTAGTCGTCGTCCAGATGCACGGGGTTGCGGTCGGTCGAGACCTCCGCGAAGAGCTCGATGTCGCGGTCCGTGACCATCTTCCTGAGCGACCGCTTCATGCCGATCTCGAGGTCCTCGATGACGATCGTGCCGGTCGTGATGTTGTCGAGCATGTCGGGTCCTCCCTCGCGCATGCCGCCTGATACTCCATCAGGGGGCCGTTCTGCAATGCAGAAAGTAACAAAACATCCGTTTCACGCGAAGAAATAGAAATTTTCTTGCGCAGGGCAAGCGGAGGTTCATCCCGGCGCGCCGAAACCGTTGACCCTGTGGATAAATGCGCCATCCTTAGCGCCATGGCTAAGGATGCATCCACGCTCGACCTGCTCTTCTCCGCCCTCGGCGACCCCACGCGGCGCGCCATCGTCGCGCGCCTCGTCAGCGGGCCGGCCAGCGTCAGCGAGCTGGCGGCGCCCCACGACATGGCGCTGCCCTCGTTCCTCGGGCACCTGCGGAAACTCGAGGCCGCGGGGCTGATCACGACGAAGAAGTCCGGCCGCGTACGGACGTGCCGGATCGTGCCCGGCGCGCTCCGCCCCGCGCAGGAGTGGATGTCGCGCCAGAACGAGAACCGCCCCGACCGGCTCAAGCGGCTCGACACCTTCGTCTCGATGATGAAGGTCGACCGGGCCGCGGGGGCCTGAGCCCGCCCCTCAGCGCAGGGCGCCGATGGCGTAGGTCGGCTGGAGCTCGGCCGCCGCGAGGAACGCCTCGAGCCTGGCCGGATCGGGCTGCGCCCTCGTTCCCGTCTCGGCGCGTGCGAGGCCGCCCGTCACGAAGAGCGTGTCGATGTTCTCCCCCATGCCGCCGCGGATGTCGGTGAAGATGCCGTCGCCCACCGCGAGGATGCGGTCGTCCGACACGATGCGCCCGACCTGTTCCAGCCGCCGCCGCGCGAGGTCGTAGATCGGCGGATGCGGCTTGCCGAAATAGAGGCTCTCGCCGCCCATCTCCTCGTAGAGGTCCGCCAGCGCGCCCGCGCACCATTCGCGGGTCTCGCCCCGGTCCACCACGATGTCCGGGTTCGCGCAGAGGAGCTTCAGCCCCTTCGTCTTGGCGAGCAGGAACTGCGGCCGCATCACGGAAGGGTCGGCATGGGGATCGAACGGGCCGGTGCAGACGATGCCCTCGGCCGCGTCGAGGTCCACCTTCTCGATGTCGACCGGGTTCTCCAGCAGCTTCACCGGCTCGAAGAAGGGCGCGTCATGCGCCTCGCCGATGTGCCAGACCTTGCGGCCCACGACGCCCTCGAACATGGCGACCCGCGCGGCGTCGCCCGAGGTGGCGATGACGTCCCAGGCATCCTCCGGCACGCCGAGGCGCGCGATCTGCGCGGCCACGCTCGCGCGTGGGCGCGGCGCGTTCGTCAGGAGCACCACCGCCCCCCCCGACGCCTTGAAGGCGCGGAGCGCGTCCACCGCCTCGGGCAGGGCGCGCACGCCGTCATGGACGCAGCCCCAGAGGTCGCAGAACAGCGCGTCGTAGCGGCCGTGGAGCTCGTCGAGGGTGTCGATGATGGGCGTGGTCATGGCGCTCTCCTGCTCTTCGCGGGGCCTCAATAGGGGGTTTGGGCGCGGCGGAACAGGGCCGATGTCCGCGGGGTTGAGCAACCGGGTGCGGTCATCCGGATGTTACATCGGAGGACAAGCATCGGACGCCTGCGGACGGGAGAGCGATGTCGCCTGTGACGCTTGAATACACCGGGATCGCGATGGCGGGCGCGAGCGGGCTCCTGCTGTCGGCGTTGCTGGCCGCGACCCTCTTCCGGCCGCGCCTCGCCTTCTGGCCCGCGCCCGGCGGCTGGCGCAGGGCGCTCGGGCTCTGGCTCTTCCGCCTCTACTGTCTCGGCCTCGTCGCGGTCGCCCTCGCGGGCGTGCTCTCCTCCGGGCTTGCGGCCTGGCCCCGCTACGCGCTGGGCGCGCCGGTCATGGCGCTCGCCCTGGCGCTGTCGGTGGCGTCCTACCGGCAGCTCGGGCGGGGCAACACCTATTTCGGGGCGCAGGGCCTCGTGACCGGGGGCCTCTACGCGCTGTCCCGCAATCCGGGCTACGTCGCCTCGGGCGTGGCGGCGCTTGGCCTCGCCGTCGTCGCCTGGACCTGGGCGGCCTGGGCGCTGTCGGTCGGGCTCGTGGGGATCTATACGCTCTTCGCGCTGAACGAGGAGCGCTGGCTCCTCCGCCGCTACGGGCGCGCCTTCCGCGACTACATGCGCCGGACGCCGCGCTTCGTGGACGGCCGCAGCCTCGCACGGCTGGCGGAGGGGACGGGGCGGGCCTGAGCCCGCCCCGCGCCATGGATCAGAGCGTGATCCGGTAGCGCGCGAAGCCGTCCGGGCCTTCGCCCGCGGGTTCGATCGCCACGCCCTCGACGCCGTCGACATAGGCCGCCGCCGCCGGCCCCGTGTCGAAGAGCACCGTGGTCCCCTCCATCGGCGCGAAGGTCCAGTTGGCGTCGGCCGAGGGGCTGACCGTGCCCTGTTCCACGATGTAGCGCACGATCACGTCGCGGTTGGTGTCCGGCCCCTCGAACACCGTCGTCTCGGGCGAGGCGCCGGGGAAGCTGCCGCCGCCGCCCGCGCGGTAGTTGTTGGTGGCGACGATGAACTCCTGCTCGGGGTCGATCGGCTGTCCCTCGTAGGTCAGGTTCACGATCCGGTGGGCGTCCTCGTTCACCACCTCACCGTCATTGTTGTAGCGGGAGGGCTGGCTGAGGTCGATCTGGTACGAGACCCCGTCGATCACGTCGAAGTTGTAGGACGGGAAGTCGGGGTTCAGGAGCACCTGGTCCGCCTGGCCGGGCGTGATCTGGTTGAACATGCCTGCCGACCGCTCGAGCCACTCGCGCACCTCGGCCCCGGTGACGCGCACCGCGCGCACCGTGTTCGGGTAGAGGTAGAGGTCGGCCACGTTCTTGATCGCGATGGGGCCCGCGGGCACGTCGGTGTAGTATTCCGGTCCGCCCCGGCCGCCCGCCTTGAAGGGCGCCGCCGCCGAGAGGATCGGCAGCCCCTCGTGCTCGGTCCCGGCCATCATCTGCTCGATGTACCAGGTCTGCGCGTTCGATACGATCTGCACGGAGGGATCGTCCGCCACCAGCGCGAAGTAGGAGTGCAGGGGCGCATCCGACTGCCCGACCTCGGCGCGCACGTAGGCGAGCGTCGCCTCGTGCTCGGCCTCGACGGAGGCGAGGACCTCCGCATCGCTTTCCACCAGCGGCGTGATCGTCCGGTCCTCCTCGCGGCGGAAGATCGGCCGGGCCTCCACGTCATGCGAGGCGACGCGCCAGGTGTCGCCGTCGCGCTCCAGCATCAGGTCGACGAGGCCCATGTGGCTGCCCCAGAAACCGGCCATGACGGCGGGCTTGCCGGCGATGGTGCCGGCCTCGGCGTCGACGCCGGGCGTGCCGGCATAGTCGGGGCCGGGGAAGACGCGGTGATGGTGGCCGGTCAGGATCACGTCGATCCCCTCGACCCCCGCGAGCGGGATCGAGGCGTTCTCCATCCCCTCGGTATGCTCGGCCTCGCCGATGCCGGAATGGCTGAGCGCGATGACGATCTCCGCGCCCTCCGCGCGCATGCGGGGCACCCAGGCCTCGGCGGCGCGGACGATGTCGCGCGCCTCGACCTCGCCCTCGAGATGACGGCGGTCCCAGGTCATGATCTGCGGCGGCACGAATCCGATGACGCCGATGCGGATCGGGTGCGTCTGGCCCGCGCCGTCGGTCAGCTCGCGCTCGAGGATGACGTAGGGCGGCACAAGCGTCTCGTCCTCGGCGGGCGTCGCACCGGCGTTCGTGGCCACGTTGGCGCAGACGATGGGGAAGGCCGCCGTCGCGACCGAGTTCATCAGGAACGGCAGCCCGTAGTTGAACTCGTGGTTGCCGAGCGTCGCCGCCGCGTAGCCGAGCGTGTTCATCGCCGCGATCATCGGGTGGGTGTCGCCCGGCTCCATCCCCCGCTCGTAGGCCATGTAGTCGCCCATCGGGTTGCCCTGCAGGAAGTCGCCGTTGTCGAGCAGCACCGAGTTGGTCGATTCGGCCCGGATCCCCTCGATCAGCGAGGCGGTGCGGGCCAGGCCGACCGTGTCGATCGGCCGGTCGGCGTAGTAGTCGTAGGGGAAGATGTGCACATGGATGTCCGTCGTCTCCATGATGCGCAGATGCGCCTGGCCGGCCTGGGCGCGGACCGAGAACGGGTGCATCGCGACGAAGCCGGCGGTCGCGGCCAGGAAGGCCCGACGGTTGAGCAGAATCGGCATGGGAATTTCCTCCGGTTGTCCTGCGCCGGAGTTTAGGATCGTTCTGTAACAACGGCACCGCGAATTGCGGCGTCGGCGGGAGACCGCCGCCGTGTCACCGGAAGATGCAGGCGAGGCCCGACCAGAGGAAATCGACGCGCGCCCCGTCCTCGGTGAGGATGCCGTAGACGCCGGCGCGCTCGAATTCCGAGCCGAGGCCGGTGTCGCCGAGCCACGTCGTCCGCCCGTCCTCGAGCGCGGCGCGCGGCGTGCCGACGCCGATGCCGTCGCCCGTGGAAACGGTGTCGCCGTCCATCACGAACCAGCCGGCGAGGCGGTCCTGCTCGAAGATGACGTCGATCCGCCCCGGCAGCGAGACGCTGACGAGCGGACCGGCCGGGCATTCCTCGGGGAAGGCGACGTGGACATCATGCCCGACGAGGCCGATCAGCGCGAACATGGTTTCGTGGAAGGGCGTGCCGAAGGGCAGGGGCCGCGCGCCCTTGCCGTCCTCGGCGAGGATCACGAGGCCCGTCGCATCGGCGCGGATCGGATCGTCGGCGCTCGGCGCCTGCGCGATCGCGGCCGTGGGCAGCAGGAACGAGACGGCGAGAGCGACGAGGCGGGACATGGGCACCGATTCCTTCGGGGAAACACCTCCCGAGCCTCGCCCGGAAGGTGCCTTCGCGGCAATGCGGGAAACCCTGTCTCGCCCCGGTTTCGACTCAGAGCGCGAGGTTCGGGATGATCTGCTTCTTCCGGCTCATGATGCCCGGCAGCACGACCGTGTCCGCGTCTCCGCACTCCGCGCCGAAGCTCTTCTCCGCCACCCGCCGCGTCAGGTCGTTCGGCAGGAGCATCGTCGCTTCCTCGCGCAGGATGTCGACGATGAAGAGGAGCACCTGGTCGACGCCGTCCTCCTTCGCGACCTCGGGCATGGCCGCCATCAGGCTCGCCTTGCGCGAGAGCACGGTCTGCGGCGAGGTCGTCTCGAGCACGCTGACGCGGAAGGACGTGCCGCCCACCTCGTATTCCTTCGAGTCCATGCGGAGGAGTTCCGCGTCCGAGAACTCGGAGACGTCGGACTTGGCCGCGAACATCTCGGCCGCATAGTCCGGGATCGAGATGCCGAGGTCGGCCGCCAGCGCCTCGGCCAGCGCCTTGTCGGTCGGCGTCGTGGTGGGCGAGCGGAATTCCAGCGTGTCCGACAGGATGCAGGACAGCATCGCGCCCCGGATCGCCTCGGGCATCTTCGCGGCGTCCTCGCCCATGAGCTGGTGCATGATCGTGGCCGTGCAGGCGAGCGGCCGCACGGTGATGTCGATCGGCCCCTTCGTCTCGAGCCCGCCCACCAGCTTGTGGTGGTCGATGATCGCGCGGATGTCGGCGGCGTTCACGTCGGCGGGCAGTTCCGCGGGGTTGTTGGTGTCGACGATGACGACGGGCTGGCCCGCCTCGACGCCGTCCACGATGCGCGGCTTGTCGAGGCTCCAGCGCGAGAGGACGAAGGCGGCCTCGGTGTTGGGCTCGCCGAGCAGCACGGCCTCGGCCGCCTCGCCCGCGATCTCGTTGAGATACCAGGCCCAGATGATGGGCGACCCGGTGCTGTCGGTGTCGGGCGACTTGTGGCCGAAGACGAGGGTGGTCATGCGCTGTCTCTCAGATACGACTAAGGAAAATCCGCGCACCTCATAGCGGCGGTGTCTCTGCTTGTCACGGGGTCCGGGCCGCGCCGGGGCGGCGTGCTTTGACGCGGGGGGCGCGATCGGATAAGGTGCCCGCATCCCGAGAGGAGTGCACCGGCCATGGACAAGCGCGCGTAACCCGCCGAGCCCTGCCCGCCCCGCAAAGCGACGGGGCCGTTCCATCAGGAGTGCCCTGCCGATGATCCAGTCCGCCTGACGCCCTTCGCGGCGTGTATCCGCCCGTTCCCGAGGGACGGGTCCCGATCATCCCGGACACACGAGGCACCATCATGCCGAAATCCACCAGACCCCGCCGCAAGGCGGCGGCCCCCGCGCGCCGTCCCGCCCGCACCGGCCCCCGCCGCACCGATCCGCGGCAGGCCGCCCCCGGCCGCGACCTGCGCCCGCGCGGCCAGCGCTTCGGCGACGGCCGTCCGCCGCGCTTCCCGGGCCGCACCGGCGGCCGCTGAGGCAAGGGCCGCCCCGCCCGGGTTCGACCGGCGGGGCGGCCGACCCGGATTTTTCCGATCACGGACCCGTTGACAGCCCGTGAGGCCTTGCCTATCTGCCCGGCGTTGGCACTCGCCACCGGTGAGTGCTAACGGGAGACAACCGAACCCGAGAGGAGAGTTCGAGAGATGGCATTCAAACCGCTGCACGACCGTGTTCTGGTCCGCCGTGTGCAATCCGACGAGAAGACCAAGGGCGGTCTGATCATCCCCGACAGCGCCAAGGAAAAGCCCGCGGAAGGCGAAGTGATCGCCTGCGGCGAAGGCGCGCGCAAGGATTCCGGCGAGCTCATCGCGATGTCGGTGAAGCCGGGCGACCGCATCCTGTTCGGCAAGTGGTCGGGCACCGAGGTCACGATCGACGGCGAGGAGCTCCTCATCATGAAGGAGTCGGACATCCTCGGCATCATGACCGACGCGAAGGCCGCCAAGGCCGCCTGATCCGCGCCGCACCGAACCGAATATCCTGAAAAACCTTAGGAAGGGAGCTATCAGAGATGGCCGCTAAGGACGTCAAGTTCAACTCCGATGCCCGCAACCGCATGCTGCGCGGCGTCAACATCCTCGCCGACGCGGTGAAGGTCACCCTCGGCCCCAAGGGCCGCAACGTCGTCATCGAGAAATCGTTCGGCGCGCCCCGCATCACCAAGGACGGTGTGTCGGTCGCCAAGGAGATCGAGCTCGAGGACAAGTTCGAGAACATGGGCGCTCAGATGGTGAAGGAAGTCGCTTCCCGCACCAATGACGAGGCCGGCGACGGCACCACGACCGCCACGGTTCTCGCCCAGGCGATCGTCAAGGAAGGCGTGAAGGCGGTTTCCGCCGGCATGAACCCGATGGACCTCAAGCGCGGCATCGACCTCGCCACCGCGAAGGTCGTGCAGCACATCAAGGACGCCGCCCGCGACGTCACCGACAGCGACGAGGTTGCCCAGGTCGGCACGATCTCCGCGAACGGCGAGGCCCAGATCGGCCGCATGATCGCCGACGCGATGCAGAAGGTCGGCAATGACGGCGTCATCACCGTCGAGGAGAACAAGGGTCTCGAGACCGAGGTGGAAGTCGTCGAGGGCATGCAGTTCGACCGCGGCTACCTCTCGCCCTACTTCGTGACCAACCCCGACAAGATGGCCGTCGAGCTTGAGGATTGCCTCATCCTCCTGCACGAGAAGAAGCTCTCCTCGCTGCAGCCGATGGTCCCCCTCCTCGAGGCCGTGATCCAGTCGGGCAAGCCGCTCCTCATCGTGGCCGAGGACGTCGAGGGCGAGGCGCTCGCCACGCTCGTCGTCAACAAGCTGCGCGGTGGCCTGAAGATCGCCGCCGTCAAGGCTCCGGGCTTCGGCGACCGCCGCAAGGCCATGCTGCAGGACATCGCGATCCTGACCGGCGGCCAGGTGATCTCGGAAGACCTGGGCATGAAGCTCGAGAACGTCACCATCGACATGCTCGGCCGCGCCAAGAAGATCGTCATCAAGAAGGATGACACCACGATCGTCGACGGCGCAGGCGACAAGGCCGAGATCGAGGCCCGCGTCGGCCAGATCCGCCAGCAGATCGAGGAGACGACCTCGGACTACGACCGCGAGAAGCTGCAGGAGCGGGTCGCCAAGCTCGCCGGCGGCGTCGCCGTCATCCGCGTCGGCGGCATGACCGAGGTCGAGGTGAAGGAGCGCAAGGACCGCGTCGACGACGCGCTCAACGCCACCCGCGCCGCCGTTCAGGAAGGCGTCGTGGTCGGCGGCGGCGTCGCGCTGATCCAGGGCGCCAAGTCGCTCGACGGCGTGAAGGGCGAGAACTCGGACCAGGATGCGGGCATCGCCATCGTGCGCCGCGCGCTCGAGGCTCCGCTCCGCCAGATCGCCGAGAACGCGGGCGTCGACGGCTCGGTCGTCGCGGGCAAGATCCGCGAGTCGAGCGACCTCGCCTTCGGCTTCAACGCGCAGACCGAGGAATACGGCGACATGTTCAAGTTCGGCGTGATCGACCCCGCGAAGGTCGTCCGCACCGCGCTCGAGGACGCCTCTTCGGTCGCCGGCCTGCTCATCACCACCGAGGCGATGGTGGCCGACAAGCCGAAGAAGGACGAGCCCGCGGGCGCCGGCATGCCCGACATGGGCGGCATGATGTAATCCGCCGAAGGCGTTACACGACACAGGCAAGGGGGCCCTCGCGGCCCCCTTGTCGCGTCTCGGGGCCTCTTTTCCCCGGCGCGGGCGCCCTCTAGGCTCCGCCCCCGGAACCACAGGGACGGAGACAACCATGAGCGGAACACCCGTCGCCCTCGTCACGGGCGCGGCGCGCGGCATCGGCCTCGCCACGACGAAACGCTTTCTCGCGATGGGCTGGCGCGTGGCCATGCTCGACCGCGACGCGGCGGAGCTTGCGGTCGCGGCCGGGCCGCTCGAGCAGGTGCTGGAATTGCCCCTCGACGTCTCGATCCCCGAGGAGGTGGCGCGCGCCGTGGCCGATACGCTGTCGGCCTTCGGCCGCATCGACGCGCTGGTGAACAACGCGGGCGTGGCCGATTTCGGTCCGATCGCCGAGACCGACTTCGCCCGCTGGCGCACGGTCATGGCGACGAACCTCGACGGCGTCTTCCTCATGTCGCAGGCCTGCATCCCGGCGCTGAGTGAGAGCCGGGGCGCCATCGTCAACATCGCGTCGATCTCGGGGCTCCGTGCCTCGACGCTGCGGGTGGCCTACGGCACCTCCAAGGCCGCAGTCATGCACCTGACGCGGCAGCAGGCCGTGGAACTGGGCGAGCACGGCATCCGCGCCAATTGCGTGTGCCCCGGCCCCGTGCGCACCAAGCTCGCCATGGCGGTCCACACGCAGGCGATCATCGACGCCTATCACGACGCGATCCCGCTCAACCGCTACGGCTCGGAGGACGAGATCGCCGCCGTGATCGCGTTCCTCTGCTCGAAGGACGCCTCCTACGTCACCGGCCAGATCGTCGCCGCGGATGGCGGGTTCGAGGCCACGGGCATCGGCCTGCCCGCACTCCGGGGCTGAGGGGATGGCGCGGATCGGCGTGATCGGCCTCGGCCGGATGGGGGCCGCCATCGCGCGGCGCCTCGCGGGGCAGGGGGCGGAGGTGACCGGCTGGACGCGCTCGGGGCGCGGGGTCGGGGGGATCGCCGCGGCGCCCGACCTCGGCGCGCTCGTCGCGGGCGCGGACACGCTGATCCTGTCGCTCTTCGACGACGCGGCGGTGGCCGGGACGCTCGACGCGCTTCTCGCCGAGGACGTGGAGGGCCGCCTGATCCTCGAGACCAGCACCGTCGTGCCGCAGATCCTCCAGTCCCGTGCGGCGGACTTCGCCGCGAAGCGGGCCGCCGTCGCCGACGCGCCCGTGAGCGGCGGGCCCGAGATGGTCGAGGCCGGGACCTGCGGCATCTTCCTCGGCGCCGACGACGCGACGGCGGCGCGCGCCCTCCCGGTCCTCGGCCTCCTGACGGAGCGGGTCCGCCACGTCGGGCCGCTCGGCGCGGGGATGGTGATGAAGACGATCAACAATTCCATGATGCAGGTCTATTTCGCGGGCCTGCGCGACATGCTGCCCCTCGCCAGACGGGCGGGCATCCCGCTGCCCGACGTGCTCGCGATCCTGAACGGAGGTCCCGCGGGCCTGCCCATGATCCGCGACCGGATGGCGAAGATCCTCGGGGAGGACGGGAGCGTCGGCTTTTCGCTGGCGGGCGTTGCAAAGGACAACGAGGTGTTTCGCCGGGTGCTCGAGGCCCATGGCCTGACGGCGCCGGTCCTCGACATCGCGGGTGAG
>NZ_JBQLZP010000454.1:0-26551 GCF_052168335.1 Roseicyclus sp.
CCTGCTGGTCGTGCGCCTCGACGATCAGGCGGCCGCCGTCGGGCGTGGTGAGGTAGTGATAGCTGACGCCGCCGAGGTGCTCCGACAGTTCCACCACGTGGCTGTCGCCTTCGGCGAGGCTCATCTGGTTGGGCCGGAGGCCGACGGTCACCGGCCCGTCGGCCGAGAGGCTGCCCGGCGCGGACAGGCGCGCGCCGCCGAGGCCCGGCACGGTGACGGTGCCGCCCTCGGCGCGCCCCTCGAAGAAGTTCATCGCGGGGCTTCCGATGAAGCCCGCCACGAAGCGGTTGTCGGGGTCGTTGTAGAGGTCGAGCGGGCGGCCGACCTGCTCGATCCGTCCCGCGCGCAGCACCACGATCTTGTCGGCCAGCGTCATCGCCTCGACCTGGTCGTGGGTGACGTAGATCATCGTCGCCCCGATCTCCTGGTGGAGGCGCGCGATCTCCACCCGCATCTCGACGCGCAGCTCGGCGTCGAGGTTCGACAGCGGCTCGTCGAAGAGGAAGACTTCCGGCCCCCGCACGATGGCCCGCCCGATGGCGACGCGCTGACGCTGCCCGCCCGACAGCGCCTTGGGCTTCCGGTCGAGGTAATCGTCGAGCTTCAGGACGCGGCTCGCCTCGGCCACCTTGGCGGCGATCTCGGCCTTGGGGTGGCCCGTCATCTTGAGGCCGAAGCCCATGTTCTCGGCCACGGTCATGTGCGGGTAGAGCGCGTAGGTCTGGAACACCATGGCGACGCCCCGCTCGGCCGGGTCGAGGCGCGTCACGTCGCGCCCGCCGATGGAGATGCGGCCCTCGCTCGTCTCTTCCAGGCCCGCCACCATCCTGAGGAGCGTGGATTTCCCGCAGCCCGAAGGGCCGACGAAGACGCAGAACTCGCCGTGGTCGATGGTCAGGTCGACACCGTGGATCACCTGCGTCGCGCCGTATCGCTTGATGACGTTCCTCAGCTCAAGTCCCGACATTGCGGACGCCCTCCCTCGCTCGTCGTCTCATTCCGCGGCCTCGTCCGGAAAGCGCCAGTCCTGCGCCTCGCCCGCGATGGCGTCGGCCGCGCGCCGGATCTCGGGCAACAGGGCGGTCAGCCCCGCGAGGTCCGTCCGCGCCGTGGTCGAGGTGACCGACAGCGCGCCCAGCACTCGCCCCGAGCGCGCGAGGATCGGCAGCGCGATGCAGATGATGCCCGGCTCGTGCTCCTCGTCGTCGAAGGCGTGGCCGCGCGCGCGGATCGCGGCGAGTTCCTCGCGCATCCGCGCGGCATCGGTGATCGTCTTCGGCGTGAAGCGGTGCCAGGACTGCCGCTGGAGCACGCGACCGAGTTCCGCCTCGGGCAGGTAGGCCAGCATCGCCTTGCCGACGCCGGTGCAGTAGGCGGGTCCGACCTTGCCGGCCTGCGAATACATCTCGACCGGCTCGGCCGCGTTGCGCTTGTCCACGTAGAGGACCTGCCCCGCATCGAGCTGCGCGAGATGCACCGTCTCGCCCGTCGCGCGGCTCAGCCGGTCGAGGTGCGGCCGCGCGATGGGCGCGAGCGAGGAGGCCTGCCACGCCGCATGGGCCAGCCGCACGAGGCGCAGCCCCGGCGCGTAGGTCTGCCGCTCGGGGTCGTAGCTGAGCATTCCCTGTTTGGTGAGCACCTGCACGAAGCGGTAGAGCGTCGCCTTGGGGAAGGGGCTGGTCTCCATCAGCTCGGAGAAGCGGACCGGGCGGCCGCGCGCGGCCACGTCGTCGAGCACGGCCAGCGCCTTGCCCACGGTCCCGTCGCCTTTCGCCTCCGACGCCATGACGCGACGCCTCCTCTCCGGTTTGCTGTTGACAAGGCTAGGCTGACTCGCGCTAGGATTTCAATATAAGAAACCAAGTTTCACATAATGAAACTTCACATTGCGAACCGGATCACCAGGGAGGACACCATGCGATCCATCTTCAAGACCGGCGCCGCGGCGCTGGCCGGGGCCACGATGCTGGCCGGAACGGCCTGGGCGCAGGAGCTTTCGGGCACGCTGCGCATCATCTCGGACATGTCGAACCCCGGACCCCGCGCGGTCATGGAAGGTCTCGCCGCCGAGTTCGACGAGATGCACCCGAACCTGACGGTCGACCTGACCATCGTCGACCGCGAGGCGTGGAAGACGCAGATCCGCAACGCGCTGTCGGCGAACCCGCCGGACGTGGTGAACTGGTACGCGGCCAACCGGATGGAGCCCTATGTCGATGCGGGCCTGTTCATGGACATCACCGAGTGGTGGGACGCGGGCGACTTCGAGGGCCTCGAGTCCGTGCGCGGCGCGCTGACCCAGGACGACCGCGTCTGGGGCATCCCCTACACCTACTACCAGTGGGGCGTGTACTACCGCGAGGACATCTTCAACGAGCTCGGCCTGAGCGAGCCCACGACCTGGGAAGAGGAGCTCGCCAACTGCCAGGTGATCGTCGATTCGGGCCGCGCCTGCTACACGATCGGGACGAAGTTCCTGTGGACCGCCGGCGGGTGGTTCGACTACCTCAACATGCGGACGAACGGCTTCGACTTCCACATGCAGCTCGCCCGCGGCGAGATCCCGTGGACGGACGACCGCGTGCGCCAGACCTTCGCCAACTGGCGGACCCTCATCGACATGGGCGCCTACATCGAGGATCACCAGACCTATTCCTGGCAGGAGGCGCTGCCCTTCATGATCAATGGGGAGGCCACGGCCTACCTGATGGGCAACTTCGCCGTCGACCAGCTGCGGAACGGCGGGCTGACCGACGACCAGCTCGACTTCTACCAGTTCCCGATGATCAACCCCGAAGTCACCGCCATGGGCGAGGACGCTCCGACCGACACGTTCCACGTCGCCGCAGGCGCGCAGAACGTCGACGCGGCGCGCGCCTTCCTCCAGTACGTGACCTCGGCCGAGGTGCAGACCCGCATCAACGGGCCTGAAGGTCTCGGCCAGCTTCCGGTGAACGCGAACGCGAGCGTTGCGGATGACGAGTTCGTCCAGCAGGGCTTCGAGATGCTGTCGAACAACGCCACGGGCGGCATCGCGCAGTTCTTCGACCGCGATTTCCCGGCCGAGATGGCCTCGGTCGGCATGGAAGGCCTGCAGGAGTTCATGGTGTTCCCCGACAACCTCGAGGACATCCTCCAGCGTCTCGAGGCCGCGCGCCAGCGCATCTACCAGTAACCGGCCCTTCGGCCAGAGCCCGCCCGGACCGCGTGTCCGGGCGGGACCGTTCCACCCGGAGACCCGCCGCCGATGCGCCTCGTCCTGCACATGGGCCTGCACAAGACCGCCAGCACGGCGTTCCAGACGCTATGCCGCGACAACGCGGATATCCTGGCCGGTGCGGGCGTGTTCTGGCGGGTCCATCCGGGCTATCCCGCGCATCACGAGTTGGCCTGGGCGCTCCTGCGGGGCGAGACGGGCGCCATCGCCGACTACCTCGGCGAGGCGCGCGGCGCGGGCGCGCGCACCGCGCTCCTGTCGAGCGAGGAGCTCGACTATGTCCTGCATGTTCCGCAGAAGGCGCAAGCCATCGAGGCCGCCGCGCGGGACGCGGGCGCCTCCGAGATCGTCTGGGTCGCCGCACTCCGCAGGCCGAGCGAGGTGTTCCGGTCCCTCGCCTCGGAGCTGACCAAGCACGGCATCCACCTCGATCCGCTGCAGGGCTACCTCGAGATCCGCCGCTCGGGCGGGCTGCACTTCACCGGGCGGCACCATGGCGGCACCCAGTTCTGGAACTGGTTCAAGACCTTCGATTACGCGCGCCACTTCGGCCGCCTGCGCGGCGCCGTGTCGGGCCGCGTCGTCGCCTACGACTACCATGCGCCCGACCGCCTGCCGGGCGCGCCGATCCTGCGCCTCGCCACGCCCGAGGCGGAGCGCGTGATGGACGCCATCGCGCCGCCCGGCCGGGTGAATGCCCGCCTTTCGGAGGACGAGATCGCGGGCAACCTGCGCCGCATCCTCGCGGGTCACGGCCACGGCGCGGCGGAGATCGAGGCGCTTCTCGCCGCCGCCGAGGCCTCTGCCCGCGCCGCACGCGAGACCGGGGCCGACCGCATCATCGACGCGGCGCTCGACGCGCGTTTCGGCGACTACGCCGCCGTCATCGGCGACGGCAGGCCCGCCCCCGTCCTGGAGGAGACCTGAGCCATGGCGACGACCCGGATGCACGACGCCGCCTCCGAGCCCACCTGGCTCCAGCGCAACCGCATGACGGTGACGCCGATCCTGTTCCTGCTGCCCGGCGTCCTGTTCTTCCTCGTCTACGTCATCAGCCCGATCTTCCAGTCCTTCCAGATCTCGCTCTACCGCTGGGATGGCCTCGGCGAGGCGACCTATATCGGCCTCGCCAACTACCAGGAACTGCTGACCGACCGGAACTTCGAGATCTCGCTCTGGAACAACGTGAAATGGCTGGTGCTCTACCTGCTGGCCATTCCCCTCGGGCTCTTCATCGCGCTGTTCCTGAACCAGACGGTGACGGGCATCCGGCTCTACAAGTCGATGTTCTTCTTCCCCTTCGTTCTCAGCCAGGTGGTGGTGGGCCTCGTCTTCTCGTGGTTCTACCTGCCGCGCGAGGGGCTGCTGAACGGGGTGCTGACCTTCTTCGGCCTCGAGACGGTGAACGTTCTCGGCGACCCCTCGCTCGCCACCTACGGGATCATCGCGGCGGGCCTCTGGCCGCAGACGGCCTATTGCATGATCCTCTATCTCACGGGCCTGAACGCCGTGGACCCCGAGCAGGTGGAGGCCGGGCGCCTCGACGGGGCGAAGGGCTGGAAGATGCTCTGGTACGTGATCCTGCCGCAGCTCAAGCCCGCGACCTTCATCGCCTTCGTGGTGACGATCATCGGCGCGCTCCGGTCCTTCGACCTCATCTCGGTGATGACGAACGGCGGGCCCTTCGGCTCCACCCGCGTCCTCAGCTTCTACATGTTCGAGCGCGCGCTTTCCGAGTTCGGCTTCCGCATGGGCTACGGCTCGGCGATCGCGGTGGTGCTCTTCTTCATCATGCTCGTCTTCATCGCCTACTTCCTCTGGCAGATGTGGCGTGACGAGAAGGAGGCGCGGCGGTGAGCGTGACGCGGGACCAGGTGGACGCGATCTGTTCGGCCCTTCCGGGCGCGGTGCTGGCGCATCCGCCCGAGCTGATCAGCTGGAAGGTTGGCGGAAAGATGTTCGCCTGCGTCGGCTCGCAGGACGACAGCGACGGCGTGTCGGTCAAGACGCCGGACGCCGAGGCCGCGCGGATGCTGATCGAGACCATGGGGGCGATCAAGGCGCGGTATTTCCACGCCTCGTGGGTGCCGCTGCCCCATGACCGGGTGACCCTCGAGGAATTGCGCCACCGGCTGATCGTGTCCTACGACCTCGTGCGCGCCTCGCTGAAGAAATCCGAGCGCGACGCGCTGCCGCCGAGGGAGGAGGCCTGAGATGTTCCCCACCCCCATCCAGCAGCGCAGCCGCGCGGCGCAGATCACCTACCAGACGCTCCTGCCGCTGGCGATGGTGCTCTGGCTCCTGCCGCTGATCGCGGTGATGCTGTTCTCGATCCGGCCCTTCTCGGACTTCGGGGCGGGCAACTACTGGGGCGTGCCTTCGTCCTTCGAGTTCTTCACCAACTACGGCCGCGTCTTCTTCGAGAGCGACATGCCGCGCTACCTGTGGAACTCGGTGCTCATCACGGTGCCGACCGTGATCGGGGCGGTGGCGCTCTCTTGCATGACGGGCTTCGCGCTCGGGGTCTACCGGTTCCGGGGCAACCTCCTGATCTTCTTCATGTTCATCGCGGGCAACTTCGTGCCGTTCCAGATCCTCATGGTGCCCGTCCGCGACCTGACGGTGGACCTCGGGCTCTATGACACGAAACTCGGCCTCGTCCTCTTCCACATCGCGTTCCAGACCGGGTTCTGCACGCTCTTCATGCGCAACTTCATCCGCGCGCTGCCCTACGAGCTGATCGAGGCCGCGCGCGTCGAGGGCGTGGCGGAGTGGCGGATCTTCTGGTTCGTCGTGCTGCCGCTGATGCGGCCGGCCATCGCGGCGCTTTCCGTCCTGATCTTCACCTTCATCTGGAACGACTACTTCTGGGCGATCGTGCTGACGCAGGGCCCGAACGCACAGCCGGTGACGGCGGGCATCACCTCGTCCAACAGCCAGTTCGTCGCGCAGTATCACCTGATGAGCGCGGGCAGCATCGTCGCGGCGATCCCGCCCGTGATGATGTTCTTCCTGATGCAGCGCCACTTCATCGCGGGCCTCACGCTCGGGGCCGTGAAATGACACAGACCGGGCCCCGGAGGGCCGCCAAGACATGACCAAACTCGCCTTCATCGGCGCGGGCTCGACGATCTTCATGAAGAACATCGTCGGCGACATGCTCCACTTCGAGGCGCTGAGGGACGCCCGCATCGCCCTCATGGACATCGACCCCGTGCGGCTGGAGGAGAGCCGGATGGTCGCCGAGAAGATGATCGCGACCATGGGCACCGGCGCGACCGTCGAGGCCACGACCGACCGGGCCCGGGCGCTCGAGGGCGCGGACTTCGTGGTGACGGCCTTCCAGATCGGCGGCTACCGACCCTCGACCGTGATCGACTTCGACGTGCCGCGGAAATACGGCCTCCGCCAGACCATCGCGGACACGCTGGGCGTGGGCGGCATCATGCGGGGCTTGCGGACGGTGCCGCACCTCTGGGAGGTCGCCGCCGACATGGCGCGGCTGTGCCCGGACGCGCTGCTCCTCCAGTACGTGAACCCGATGGCGATCAACACCTGGGCGCTGGCCGAGCGGTTTCCGAACCTCAGGCAGGCGGGCCTCTGCCATTCGGTGCAGAACACGGTCGAGGAGATCGCCCACGATCTCGACCTGCCCGCGCACGAGATCCGATACCGTGTCGCGGGGGTGAACCACGTCGCCTTCTTCCTGCGGCTGGAGCACCGGGGGCGCGACCTCTACCCGGCGCTGCGCGAGGGCTACCGCGCCGGGCGCCTGCCGAAGCCGCCGCTCCTCATGCCGCGCTGCTGGAACCGCGTGCGCTACGAGGTGATGGACCATCTCGGCCATTTCTGCACCGAAAGCTCGGAGCATCTCGCCGAATACGTGCCCTGGTTCATCAAGGAGGGGCGCGAGGATCTGATAGAAGAATTCCGCATCCCGCTCGACGAATACCCGCTGCGCTGCGTCGAGCAGGCCGAAGGCTGGGCCGAGCAGGCCAAGCGCCTGAAGACCGCCGCCGGCATCGAGGTGAGAAAGTCCCACGAATTCGCCGCCGAGATGATGAACGCCGTCGTCACGGATACGCCCTATGTCGCCTACGCCAACCTGCCGAACCGGGGTCAGGTGCCGCAGCTGCCGCAGGGTGCCGCCGTCGAGACGCCCGCGCTGGTCGATGCGAACGGCGTGCAGCCGACGACCGTGACCGACATCCCGCCGCAGCTCGTCGCGCTGATGCGCACGCAAGTGAACGTGCAGGAACTGGTGGTCCGGGCGCTGGTTGAAGAGAACGTGGAGCATGTCTACCACGCCGCCTACATGGACCCGCACACGGCGGCCGAACTCGACCTGCGCCAGATCCGCAGCCTCGTGACGGACCTGCTCGCGGCCCATGGCGACATGATCCCCGCCTTCGCGCGGCCCCGGAGGGCAGCATGACGACCGACCCGAAATTCCCCGACCTCGAGGGTCGCTCCGTCTTCATCACCGGGGGCGGCTCGGGCATCGGCGCGAGCCTGACGGAGGCCTTCCTGCGGCAGGGCGCGAAGGTCGCCTTCGTGCAGCGCTCGGACGCCTCGCTCTTCGTCGAGGAGATGGCGGACCTGACGGGCAACCGGCCGCTCTTCCTGCCCTGCGACATCACGGACATCCCGGCGCTCCAGGACACGATCGGCACGGCCGCACAGGCGCATGGACCGGTCACGGTGCTGGTGAACAACGCCGCCAACGACAAGCGCCACCGGACCGAGGAAGTGACCGAGGATTTCTGGGACTGGTCGCAGGCGATCAATCTCAAGGCCTACTTCTTCGCCTGCCAGGCGGTGGTCGCGGGGATGCGCGCGGCGGGTGGCGGCTCCATCGTCAACTTCTCGTCGATCTCCTACATGATGGGCAACGCGGGCTACCCGGCCTACACCACCGCGAACGGCGGGATCACGGCGCTGACCCGCAGCCTCGCGCGCGAGTTCGGCCCGGACGCGATCCGGGTGAACGCGCTGATGCCGGGCTGGGTGCTGACCGACAAGCAGCTCGAGATGTGGGCCTCGCCCGAGGACCTCGCCGCCCACATGGAGAAGATGTGCCTGAAGGAGCATCTGAAGCCGCGCGACATCACCGGTGGCACGCTGTTCCTCGCCTCCGATGCGAGCCGGATGATGACGGGGCAGGCCCTCGTCATCGACGGCGGGGTGGTCGTGACGGGATGAGCGCGCGGGCAACATACGCCGATTGGATCGCCGTTGACTGGGGCACCACCCATGTCCGCGCCTGGGCCATGGCCGAGGACGGCACGCACCGGGCCGAAGCGCGCTCGGACGACGGCATGGGCGCCCTCTCGCGCGAGGAGTTCGAGCCCGCGCTCCTCCGCCTGATCGAGCCGTGGCTGGGCGCCGGGATCACGCCGGTGCTGGCCTGCGGTATGGTCGGCTCGCGCCAGGGCTGGGCCGAGGCGCCCTATGCCTCCGTCCCCGCCAGGCCTGCCGAGCTTCCGCCCGTCCCCGTCGCGACGCGCGACCCCCGCCTCCGCGTCGCGATCCTGCCGGGCCTCTCGCAGAAGGCGCCGCCCGACGTCATGCGCGGAGAGGAGACGCAGATCGCCGGTTTCCTCGCCGAGGCGCCGGGCTTCGACGGGGTGCTCTGCCTGCCGGGCACGCACACGAAGTGGGTCCACCTGAGCGCCGAGGAGGTGGTGAGCTTCCAGTCCTACATGACGGGCGAGCTCTTCGAGCTGCTGTCCGAGCGGTCGGTCCTCCGCCACTCCGTCGCACGGGCGGGCGCGGACGAAGACGCCTTCCTCGAGGCCGTCACCGAGGCCCTCTCGCGGCCCGAGCGGCTGGCGCAGCGGCTGTTCTCCATCCGGGCCGAGAGCGTCCTTGCCGGCCTCGGGCCGGAGGTGGCGCGCGCGCGGCTCTCGGGCCTGCTCGTCGGTGCGGAACTGGCGGGCGCGCGGCCCTATTGGCTGGGCCGGGAGGTCGCCGTGGCGGGCGCGCCGGCGCTGGCCGCGCTCTATGCCTCGGCGCTCGCGTCGCAAGGCGTCGCCGTCCGCACGCTCGACGCCGATCCGCTCACCCGCCTCGGCCTCGCGCGGGCCTGGGCCGCCCTGCGGGAGACCACGACATGAGCCGTCCGATCATCGCCATCCTGCGCGGCCTGACACCGCCCGAGGCGCTGCCCGTGGCCGAAGCGCTGATCGCTTCGGGCATCGACCGGATCGAGGTTCCGCTCAACTCGCCCCGCCCGCTCGAGAGCATCGCGGCCATGGCGCACGCGTTCGGCGGGCATGCCCT
Organism: Roseicyclus sp.; assembly: GCF_052168335.1. Lineage (GTDB taxonomy): Bacteria > Pseudomonadota > Alphaproteobacteria > Rhodobacterales > Rhodobacteraceae > Roseibacterium. The sequence continues at coordinate 9,500 of NZ_JBQLZP010000454.1, forward strand.
GATCGGGGCGGGCACCGTCACCGCCCCCGACGAGGTGCGCGAGGTGGCGGACGCGGGCGGCAAGCTCATCGTCTCGCCGAATTTCGACCCGGACGTGGTGATCGAGACCAAGCGCCTGCTCCTGCAGAGCTGGCCGGGCGTCTTCACCCCGTCCGAGGCCTTCGCGGCGCTGAGGACCGGCGCGGACGGGCTGAAGCTGTTCCCGGCGGCGCAGACGGGGCCCTCGGGCCTCGCCGCCTTGCGCGCCGTGCTGCCCAAGGGCACGCAGGTCTTCGCCGTCGGCGGTGCGGGGCCCGAGAACTTCCGCGACTGGCTCGACGCGGGCGCCGACGGTTTCGGCATCGGCACCGCGCTCTACAAGCCGGGGATGTGCGTCGAGGACGTGGCCGCGCGTGCGCGCCGCATCGTCTCGGCCTGGGACGACGCGACGAAAGGCGTTTCGGCATGAATGTGAAGACCTTCGACGACCGCGCCTGCATCCTCGGCGAAGGGCCGCTCTGGCACCCCGAGCGCGGGCAGCTCTTCTGGTTCGACATCATGGGCAAGCGGCTGATGACACGCGAGGACGGCGCGCCGCGCGAATGGCGCTTCGACCGGCACGTGAGCGCCTCCGGCTGGATCGACCGCGACACGCTGCTCATCGCGAGCGAGCGCGACATCTTCCGCTTCGACCTGCGCGACGGCACGGAGGAGCGTCTCGCCCCGCTCGAGGCGGGCAATGCCGCGACGCGCTCGAACGACGGGCGGGCCGATCCCTTCGGCGGTTTCTGGATCGGGACCATGGGCAAGAACGCCGAGAAGGGCGCGGGCGCGCTCTACCGCTACTACCGGGGCGAGGTCGTCACGCTGCGCGACGGCATCACCATCCCGAACGCAACCTGCTTCGCGCCGGATGGGCGCACGGCCTATTTCGCCGACACGGACGAGCACATCGTCTGGCGCATCCCGCTCGACGGCGAGGGCTGGCCCGAGGGCGAGTGGCAGGTCTGGCTCGATCACCGGGAGAGCGGGATCAACCCGGACGGCGCCGTGGTGGACGCGGACGGCCGCTTCTGGTGCGCCGAGTGGGGCGGATCGCGGGTCGCCTGCTATTCGCCCGAGGGTGATCTTATAGAAGAAATCGCACTGGACGTGCCGCAGCCGACGTGCCCCGCCTTCGGCGGACCGGACCTCTCGACGCTCCACGTGACCTCGGCGCGGCAGGGCCTGCCGTCGGACGCCATGGACGAGGCGCCGCGCTCGGGCATGACGCTGGCGGTCGCGACCCGCGCGCGCGGGCAGGCCGAGCACAGGGTGATTCCGTGAGCCTCAGGCGCACGCTCGGCACCTGCTACTACCCGGAACACTGGCCCGAGGAGGTCTGGGCCGAGGACGCGCGCCGCATGGCGGACCTCGGCCTCACCTGGGTGCGCATCGGCGAGTTCGCCTGGTCCCGGCTGGAGCCGCGCCCCGGCCGCTTCGACTGGGGCTGGATGGATCGCGCCTTCGAGACGCTGGGGGGTGCGGGCCTCAAGATCGTCCTCGGCACGCCCACCGCCACGCCGCCCCGATGGATGCTGGAGCGCCACCCCGACATGCTCGCCCATGACGCGGAAGGCCGGCCGCGCGGCTTCGGCTCGCGCCGGCACTACTGCTTCAGCCACGCGGGCTACCGGGCCGAGGCCGCCCGCATCGCCGAGGAACTGGCGAAGCGCTACGGCCGCCACCCGGCGCTCGGCGCCTGGCAGACGGACAACGAATACGGCTGCCACGACACGGTCATCAGCCATTCGCCCGCCGCCCGCGCCGCGTTCCGCGACTGGCTCGCCCAGAAGTACCAGAGCACCGATGCCCTTAACCGCGCCTGGGGCAACGTCTTCTGGTCGATGGAGTACGAGAGCTTCGACGAGATCGACCTGCCGAACCTGACCGTGACCGAGCCGAACCCCTCGCACGCGCTCGACTTCCGCCGCTTCTCCTCCGATCAGGTGGCGCGCTGGAACGCGGCGCAGGTCGAGGCGATCCGCCGCCATTCCGACGCGCCGATCAGCCACAACTACATGGGCCGGATCGTCGAGTTCGACCACTTCGCGCTCGGCGCGCAGATGGAGATCGCCACCTGGGACAGCTATCCGCTGGGCTTCCTGGAGGACCGGCTGGAGGAGCCGCCCGAGCACAAGCGCCGCTATGCCCGCCAGGGTGATCCGGACTTCCAGGCCTTCCACCACGACCTCTACCGCGCCGTGGCCTCCCGCTTCGACGCCGAGGCGCCGCGCTGGTGGGTGATGGAGCAGCAGCCGGGTCCGGTGAACTGGGCCCCGCACAACCCCGCGCCGCTGCCGGGAATGGTGCGCTTCTGGACCTGGGAGGCCTTCGCCCACGGCGCGGAATGCGTGAGCTACTTCCGCTGGCGGCAGGCCCCCTTCGCGCAGGAGCAGTATCACGCGGGGCTGCTGCGCCCCGACAGCGCCGAAGCCCCCGCCTTCGCCGAGGCGCGTCAGGTGGCCGACGAACTCGCCGAGATGCCGGAGGTCGGTCTCGGGCAGGCGCGGGTCGCGCTCGTCTTCGACTACACCTCCGCCTGGGCCTGGACGGTGCAGCCGCAGGGCAGGGGCTGCGACTACTTCCGGCTGGTGTTCGAGGTCTACCGGGGCCTCCGCAAGCTCGGCCTCTCGGTCGATATCCTGCCGCCCGACACGGACAGCCTCGCGGGCTATCGCCTCGTCCTCGTCCCCGGCCTCGTGACCCTGTCCGAGCCGCTGAAGCGCGCGCTCGGCGAGACGACGGCGCAGGTCCTCCTCGGCCCCCGCACGAACGCGAAGACCGCCGCGCTCGCCACGCCCGTGCCGCTTCCGCCCGCCATCCCCGGCCTCGACGCGACGGTGGCGCGGGTCGAGACGCTGCGCCCCGACATGCCGGTCCCGATGGAGCGCGCGGGCCACGTGACGCTCTGGCGGGAGGAACTCGAGGGCACGGCCGAGGTCGTGGATCGCGACGCCCAGGGCCGCCCCGTCGCCATGCGCGCGGGCAACCTCACCTATCTCGGCGGCTGGCCCGATCCGGACTTCCTGCGCCACCTCCTCATCCGGGCCTGCGCCGAGGCGGGCGTCGAGACGCTCGACCTTCCCCCCGACATCCGCGTGCGGCAGGCCGGCGACACGCGCTTCGTCTTCAACCACGGGCCGGAGGAGGTGGTGTTCGAGGGCCGCACCATCCCGCCGGCGGGCGTCGCCTGGTAGGGCGGGACACGTCCCGCCATCGCCCTTGGCGGCAGGGCAGGTCCGCAGCCTTTGGCGGCAGGGCAGGTCCGCCGCCCTTGGCGGCAGGGCAGGTCCGCCCTACCCGACCGACTCGTTGTAGGTCGCGTCGAGCCTTGATTGCAGGTAATCCGCCGCCCGGATGGGCGCGTATTTCGGCTCCCCCGTCCCGGGCAGCGCCGCGACCACGACATCCGGGTTCGCCTCGACGAACATCGCGACCGAGCGCCGCTGACGCTTCGGCGGCAGCACGCGGTGCGGCGTCGAGACGTAGATGTCGTTCGTCCACCGCATCAGGCAGTCGCCGATGTTGACGACGTAGGCACCCTCGACATGCGGCACGTCCGTCCAGTCGCCGCCGCGCGGCTTCACCTGCAGCCCCGGCTCGCCATCCGTCATCAGGAGCGTGACGACCCCGTAATCCGAATGCGCGCCCGCGCCGATCTCGCCAGCCGCCCCGGTCCCCGGCGGGTAGTGCAGCACCCTGAGCGCCGCCAGCGGCTCGTGGAAGACGCTCTCGAAATGCGCCTCCGGCAGCCCGAGGTCGAGCGCGATCGCCCGCGAGAGCCGCACGCCCAGGTCGAGCGCCGCGTCGTAGTAGGCGAGCATCGTCTCGCGGAAGCCGGGGAGGTCCGGCCAGAGGTTCACGCCCCGGAACGGCTCGCCCGCGAGGACGCGGGGATCGCCCGGGTCCATGTCGAAGCCGATGTTGAAGCTCTCCTTCCGGTCCTTCTGGCCGCTCGTCTCGTCGAGGCTCTCGAGCCCGTCATGCGCCCAGCCGCGATAATGCGGCGTCTTCAGGATCGAGACCTTCTCCTTTTCCCCCAAGGGCAGGGAGAAGAACCGATCCGCCTGCGCGAAGACTCCGGCCTGCAACGCGGGATCGACCCCGTGCCCGGTCAGGAGGAAGAACCCCGGTCCCCGCGCCGCCCGGCCGAGATCGGCGACGAAGCCATCCCGGTCCGTACCCCCGGAGAACCGCGTGAAGTCGAGCACCGGGATCATGCCGCCGCCTCCTTCTGCAATGCGCGGGGCAGCGGCCCCGTCAGCCTGTCCATCTTCGCCGCCACGCGCGCGAGGTGCTTCTCCCGGCTCGGCCCCGTGGAACTGTCCATCAGGTAATGCGCGGCGAAAACCGTCCGGCACCGCCTCGCGCAGAGGAGCCGCACGCCCCGCAGCAGCGTCCGCCGCCCCGGCGCGCCGACGAACCGCGTCAACCAGAAGCTCGCCCCGCAGGTCGTGAAGACGCCGAGCCGCGTGACGTTGGTGAGGCCGGGTCGGATGTTCGCGTTCTGCGCGTCCGGCATAAGGAAGGCGAGGCCCGGCACCAGCACCCGGTCGAGCCACCCCTTGATCATCGCGGGCAGCCCGTACCACCAGGTCGGGTAGACGAAGATCAGCGTGTCGCACCAGGCGATGTCGGCACAGTGGTCCCGCACACCCTCCCGGTTGCGCGCCTCGTCCTCGTAGATCTCGTGCTCGTGGCCGCTGAGCACCGGGTCGAAGCCCTCGGCATAGAGATCGCGCAGCCGCACCTCCGCTCCCGCCGCCGCCAGCTTCGCCAGCACCACGTCGCGCACGGCCTCGGTGAAGCTGCCGCGGCGCGGATGGCAGTAGACGACGAGGGCCCGCATCAGAACGCCTCCATCTCGCGTCCCACCCGCCCGAGGAAGGCCCCGCGCGCCGCGTCGCCCGCCCGGTTCATGTCGTAGAGCGCGAGGTAGCGCATCTTCTCGGGGCGGCAGACATGCCAGACCGCGCGCGTCACGCACTTGCGCGGCGGGTCGCCCACGAGGAGCGCGCGCATCCGCGTGCCGCCATAGGTCGTCACGGCGGCGAGCCTGCGGATATGCGTCAGGTTCGGCTTCACCTTCCCGTCCTCCAGCCGGAAGGAGACGCCGGGCAGGAACACCCGGTCGAGAAACCCCTTCAGGATCGCGGGATAGCCGAAATTCCACACCGGGAACACCATGACGAGCGCCTCGGCCGCGCGGAGCCGCTCGACGTAGCCCGCCACCGGCGCGATGTTCTGCCCCACCTCGTGATACCCCCGCCGCTCGGCCTCGGTCAGCACGGGGCTGAAGCCCTCGGCGTTCAGGTCGCAGTCGTCGACCTCCCAGCCCGAGGCCGCGAGCCGCTCCACCACCGTGGCATGAAGCGCGGCCGAGAAGCTCTCGGGACAGGGATGCGCGAAGAGCACCAGCGCCCGCCTCACGCGCCCCTCCCTTCATCTTTCCAAAAATCCGCACGGGGGAGCGCGAGGGGGCAGTCGGCCCCCTCGCCAGGGTCGGCGCCGAAGGCGGCGAAAGACCTCACTCGGCCGCCTCGGGCTTCGGGGTCATCGCGGGATAGCGGTACATCTCGGCATAGTCGAAATCGGGCGTGTCCCAGCTCACCATCTTGCCCGGGTTCAGCAGCCCCTTGGGATCGGCCTCGCGCTTGAAGTCGAGCTGGCGCTGGTCGGCCGACTGCCGCCCGCCCTCCTCCAGGGTGTAGCGGTGCGGGTTGAAGATCAGGGCGCCCGCCTCCTCGTGCATCCGCACGATCTCGTCGAGCCGCTCCTTCGTGGTGAACTTCACGAGGCTCAGGCCGGCGAAGGCGATCTTGCCCTCCATCCGGATCGCCTCGAGATGCTGGAGAACCTCGGGGCTCAGCGCGTCGCGCATCTTCTCGATCAGCGCGAGGTGCTCGGGGAAGCCGTAGCGCACCTGCAGGTAGGTGATCGACGGATCGACCTTCAGCGCGCGCAAAGTCGTGTGGTTCCAGCCGTATTCGAAGACCGGGCCCGGCGTCCGCGGCCAGTCGTTGTCGTCCGAGCGGTAGATCATCCGCGCGTCGGGGTTCCGCCCGAGGAAGGTCAGGAAGCCGTCCATCGACTGCGGCGCGACCATCAGCCCGATCAGCGTGTCGTCTGCCTCGATATGCGGCTTCACCCGCGTGAAGTAGTCGAAGGGCGCCGGCGCCTCGTAGACGGAGGCGAGCTTCAGCAGGATCCCGTCCTGGTTCGCGAGCCTGTCGGTGAAGCGCGCGGCGTCCATGAAGTCCTTCATGGCGACGAAGATCTCCACCCAGTCATAGGCCGGCGCCAGCGGCATCTCGAGCTCGGTGATGATCCCGTTGGTGCCGTAGGCATGGCTGACCCGCGCCAGCTCCTCGCCCCGGAACTCGAGGACGCGCGGCTCCGCCTCCATCGTGACGACGCGAAGGCGGATGATGTTGCCGAGGTCGCGCAAGGACCCCCAGTGGACCGAGCCCACGCCGCCCGAGCCGCCCGCGATGAAACCGCCGATCGTGGCCGTCGCCCAGGTCGAGGAGAACATGCGGATCTCCTGCCCCGAATGCGCCTTGCAGTAGGCGTCGAGGTCCTTCAGCAGGATGCCCGGTTCGCAGATCACGCGGCCCGGATGCACCTCCCGGACCTTGTCCATGTGGCGCAGGTGCATGACGCAGCCGCCGCGCATCGGCATGGCCTGCCCGTAATTGCCTGTGCCCGCGCCCCGCGTCGTCACCGGCACGTCATGGGCGTAGCAGACGCGCAGCACCTCGATCACCTCGGCCTCGGATTTCGGGTTCACCACGAAATCCGCCTCGAGGTGGTCCATCGCCTCCTTCAGGACCGGTGAGTACCAGAAGAAATCGCGGCTCTTCGCGCGGATGGTGGCCGGGTTCTCGTCCTGCTCGATATGGGCGAGGGCGGCCTTGGCCGCGGCGACGTTGGGCAACATTCAGGTCCTCATCAGGTGGTCGAGCTCGGCATGGTCGGGCAGCGTCCGGTCGATCTGGACACCGTCCCGGAGCACGATGCGGTCGGATTGCGGGCGGGAGAAGAGCTCGGTCCAGGACCGCGCCTTCACGATCACGAGGTCGGCGGGCGCGCCGGGTGCGAGCGAGGGCGGAGCGAAGCCGCAGGTCGCCGCCGGGTCGGCCACGAAGCTCGTCGTCCAGTCGGCGCGGGAATGGTCGAGATGCCCGATCCGGGTCGCCTCGCGCATCACCTCGAGCATGTCCATGTCGCCGTAGGCGTAGAAGGGATCGCGCGTGTTGTCCGAGGCGAAGCTGACGCGGATGCCCCGCGCGCGCATCTCGTGGACCAGCGTGATGCCCCTCCGGCGCGGCGTCCGGGCGACGCCCTCGGCCGTCCGGTCCTGGAGGTAGAGGTTGCACATCGGCAGGCTGACGACATCGATGCCGGCCTTCGCCACGAGGTCGAGCGTGTCCATCGCGCGCGCCTCGTCCTGCGCCGAGAGCGAGCAGCAATGCCCCACGACCACGCCGCCCTGGAACCCCGTCTCCAGCACGACCTCGGCGATGGTGCGCAGCGTCTCGACGCCCGGGTCCATCGTCTCGTCCACGTGGAAGTCGGTCCTGAGCCCGTGCGTCTCGGCCAGGCCGAAGAACCCGCGCAGCACCTCGTCGAGGCCGTCCATCGGGTTGGTGACGAGGCCGAGGACGCCGCCCTTGGTCCGGGCGACCTCGGCCGCGATCTCGGGCAGAGGGCCGTCGAGGCCGCCGAGCCCGGAATGGATCAGGTTCGCGGCCTGCAACTCGATCCGCCCCGCCCACTCGGCCTGCAACTCGCGGAAGACCGGGAAGCTGACGGCGTGCTGCGGCGGGATGCTGTCGAGGTGCGTCCGGATCGCCCGCGTGCCGTGAGCGAAGGCGCAGCGGAGCGAGAAGTCCATCCGCGTTCGCACGTCCTCGGCCGACCAGTTGGCGCCCCGGTCGGCCATCACGGTGTTCAGCGCGCCCATGAACGTGCCGTCGGGGTTCGGGCTCCGCGGCCAGATATGGCCCTTGTCGAGATGCGTGTGCATGTCGACGAAGGCGGGGAAGACCATGGCGCCGGCCATGTCGACGGCGACGGGCTGCGGCGCGCCGATGCGCCCGTTCTCGATCGAGACCTCGGTCGTCACCAGGTCGCCCGCCTGCCCGATGAGGCAGGCCGGAACCGTCACGTTCGTGAGCGTGAAGTTGCCCAGCGGTAGCTTGCGGAAGTCCATCATCCCTCCCGGCTCAGCGCGCTTTCGTGCCACTTCCGCAGCAGGAGGTGCGACAGGATGCTGAGCGCCGCGAAGATGAAGACGCCCATCGCCGCGACGAGGGCGAGTGCCGCGAACATCCGCGCGATGTTGAGGCGGTATCCCGCTTCCTGGATGCGGAAGGCGAGGCCGGTGCCGATGCCGCCCGTGCCCGCCACGAGCTCGGCCACCACGGCGCCGATCAGGCTGAGCCCGCCCGCGATGCGCAGGCCGCCGAGGAAGTAGGGCAGCGCGGAGGGCAGTTGCAGGAAGCGCAGCTTCTGCCAGCGCGTCGCGCCGTAGGTGCGGAAGAGGTCGCGCAGGTTGTGGTCGACCGAGTTGAGGCCGAGCGTGGTGGAGGAAAGCACCGGGAAGAAGGCCACCAGCCAGGCGCAGAGCAGCATCCCCGCGATCTTCGAGTCGACGTAGATGAAGATGAGCGGCGCGATGGAGACCACCGGCGTCACCTGCAGGATCACCGCGTAGGGGTAGAAGCTGAGCTCCAGCATCTTCGACTGGTTGAACAGGATGGCGAGGCCTGCCCCGCCGATCACCGCCATGACGAGCGCGACCAGCGTGATCCAGCCCGTGAGGTAGGCCGCCTCCACCAGGATGCCCCAGTCGTTCACAAGGCTGTCCCAGACGAGGCCGGGGCCGGGCAGGATGTAGTGCGGGATCTCGTTGGCGGTGACGACCCAGCTCCAGCCGAGGATCGCCAGCACCATCATCACGATGGGCAGGGCCCATTTCGCCGTCTTCTCGATCCGGGCCGCGCGGGCGCGGCGGACCTCGTCCTCGTCGCGGGCGCCCGCGAGCGCGAGCGACTGGTCGTCAGCGAGGCTCATGCCGGTTCTCCCATGGCTTCCTTCAGCGCCTCGGAGGCGCGCCGCGCATGGGCGGCGTATTCGGGCGAGGTGCGGAAGCTCTCTCCGCGCGGATAGGGTTCGTCGACCTCGAGTTCGGTCAGCACCCGGCCGGGGCGCGCGGCCATGACCACGATCCGGTCCGAGAGGAAGACGCTCTCGAACACCGAATGCGTGACGAAGATCACGGTGCAGCCGATCTGCGCCTTGAGCTTCAGAAGGTCGTTGTTGAGCTTGTGGCGGGTGATCTCGTCGAGCGCCGCGAAGGGCTCGTCCATCAGGATCAGGCGCGGGTTCGTGACGATGGCGCGCGCGATCGAGACGCGCATCTTCATGCCGCCCGACAGCTCGCGCGGATAGGCGTTCAGGAACTTCTCGAGGCCGACGAGGCGCAGCACCTCGAGCACGTCGTCCTTGACCTCGGCATAGCTCTTGCCCGAGAGGCGGAAGGGCAGCCAGACGTTCTGCGCCACCGTCGCCCAGGGCATCAGCGTCGGTTCCTGGAAGACGACGCCGAGATCGCCCCGGCCCTGCCCGCCCTCCCATTCCACGCGGCCGCGCGTCGGGTGCATCAGGTCCGAGATGATCCTGAGCGCCGTGGACTTGCCGCAGCCCGAAGGCCCGAGGAGCGAGATGAAATCGCCCTGGTTGACCTGCAGCCTCATGTCCTTGAGCGCGACCACGTCGCCGCCGAAGACCTTGTCGACGTGGTTGAGCCGCAGAAGCGGCGGGCGCTGCCCGAGGGGCAGGGTATCGTGATGGCGGACGGCCATGTCTGCGCCTTCTTCCTGAACCGATGCGGCGACCCGCGCCGTGGTGCGCGCGGGCCGCCTGCCTCAGCGTCGCATCACTGCGGCCGCAGTTCCAGCCCGAGACCCTGGTTAACGAACTGCGTGGTGTAGGCCGACTGCCAGTCGAGGCCGTCCTCGACCACGCCTGCATCCACCATCGCCTGGTAGAAGCTGCCGACCGTCTCGTCGGTCATCGCGCCGATGCCGAGCGTCAGCGCGTCGCCCGAATCGACGATGCCGAATTCGATCATCTTGGCGATGGCGTAGTCGATCTTGTCCTGCGTCATGTCCGGGTTGGCCGCGAGGATCAGCTCGTTCGCCGCCGCGTTGTCGCCGTAGAGGTAGTTGTACCAGCCGAGGATCGACCCGTTGACGAAGCACTCGACGACCTCGGGGCTGTTCTCGATCGTGCTCGCCATCGTCTCGATCGTGGTGGCGTAGGTGGCATAGCCCGCGTCCGCGATCAGGAAGACGTTCGGGGTGAAGCCGCCCTCGCGCTCGACGAGGTAGGGCTCGGACGAGAGGAAGCCCTGCATCCCGAGCTGCGTGTCGGCGAGGAAGGGGGCGGGGTTGAAGGTGTAGGGCTGGCGCTGCTCGACGGTGAAGCCGTGTGCCGCGATCATCCACTGGTAGAAGGAGGCGAAGCCGTTGTCCCCGATCAGGAGCGTGAGGTCGCGCAGTTCCTCCCAGGTGTCGGCGACGCCCGGATGGGCGAGGATCACCTGCGGGTGCTTCTGGAAGGTGGCGGCGACGGCCACGACCGGCACGCCCTCCGCCACGGCGTTGAACGCCTGGAGGAGGTCGCCGCCCATGTGGAACTGGATGCGGTCGGCGATCAGGAGGGCACGGTTGTTCACCTGCGGCCCGCCCGAGACGATCTCGACGTCGAGGCCGCATTCCGCGTAGGTGCCGTCCGCGACGGACTGGTAGAATCCGCCGTGCTCGGCCTGGGCGAGCCAGTTGGTGCCGAAGGTCACGGGCGTGAGGTCCTGCGCGGCGGCGGTGCCTGCCGCGAGGCCCGCGACGAGCGCGAGTATGGAGGTGCGGTACATCCCTGGAATCTCCCCGGTGTGGTGGTCTTGTGACTGCCGCGAGACTAGGAGCGGCTTGAAGACGGGGAAGCGTCCGGGGGTCGTCCGGCGACCGGCCTTGCCCCCGGCGCCCGAATTTCCGGCAGGGCGGCGCCTTGTGCCCAAGCTTTGCGCATTCGGTGCATCGCAAGGCCCCTCCGGGGCTGGACAATGGCGCAGGTGCGCCGCTTGTCTGACTCGCGCGACAACTCGGAGTCAGACCATGTCCGACCGCCTCTCCGCCCTCGTGCCGGCGGCCCTCCGCCCACCCTTCGCGGCCTATTCGCACGGCACCCACGTGCCCGTGGGCGCGGAGTGGGTGTTCACCTCGGGCCAGCTCGGCATCACGCCGGAGGATGTCGTCCCCGAGGCGGTCGAGGCGCAGGCCGACCTCTGCTTCGCCGCCATCGACGCGATCCTCGGAGAGGCGGGCTTCTCCCGCGCCGATACCGTGCGCATCAACGCATTCGTCACCGACCGCGCGCACATGGCCGGCTACATGGCGGCGCGCGACCGCTGGTGCGCGGGCCTCGCGCGCTTGCCGGCATCGACGCTGGTGATCGTGTCGGGGTTCACCAGGGCCGAATTCAAGGTCGAGGTCGAAGTCACCGCGGCCCGCCTGCCGCCCGGCTGACGGGCGCCGTCCGCTCGGCCGCCACCCGGCTTGCGGGTGTGCTACGGTTGACGCCCCCGCGCCGAGCGGGCGTTCTTCGGGTGTCTCCGGCCCGCCGTGCGGGCGTTTTTCGGTTGACGGAGGTGGACGCTTGGCATACCTCCCCGCCGCGTGGCGGAGTAGCTCAGTTGGTTAGAGCAGCGGAATCATAATCCGCGTGTCGGGGGTTCAAGTCCCTCCTCCGCTACCAGATTCTCCCGGACTTGTCGGTGGCGTTCTCCCGGGCGGCGTCATGCCCGGCGCGGAAGGTGCATCATCGGGTGGCGCCGGGGTGCGAGACGCGCCACCGGACGACGGCGCCCGAGCCCACGGGCGCGGCGACCCGGTCCTTGCGGCGCCGCGGCAAGGCCGCCCGGCGCGCGGGAGTGATCCCCCCTCGCCGTTGGGTGTGGAGCGCCACGGCGGCGACCAACGCCAGCGCCCCCCTCCTCCCGCCGTTCAGCGCAGGTCGCGGGCTTGGCGTCGCCGACGCGAAGCCCGCAGACATTGCCATGCGATCAGACCATCATCCGTCGCGGATCGGCGATCAGCCCCGCATACAGGGCGAGGAAACGCGCGGCATCGGCCCCGTTGATGACCCGGTGGTCGTAGGACAGGTCGAGCGGCACCATCGGCACCGGGCGGGGCGTGTCGCCGTCCCAGACCGTGACCGTCTCGGTGCGGGTGATGCCGAGGATCGCGACCTCGGGCGGGTTGACGATCGGGGTGAAGGCGGTCCCGCCAATGCCGCCGAGATTGGTGATGGTCATCGAGGCGCCGCCCATCTCGTCGGGGCCGATCTTGCGCGCCTGCGCCCGCGCGGCGAGGTCCGCGATCTCGGCCGCGATGGTCCAGAGCCCCTTGCGGTCGGCATCGCGGATCACGGGAACCATGAGGCCGTGCGCGGTATCCACTGCGATACCGACATGCACATAGTCCTTGAGGATCAGCTTCGCGCCGTCGGCCGAGAGCGAGGCGTTGAGCTTCGGGAACGCGCGCAGGCTACGCGCGAGCGCCGCCACGTGGAAGGCCAGCGCCGTGAGCTTGACACCGCGGGCCTGTGCCTCGGTCTTCCACGCGCCGCGCAATGCCTCGATGGCCGAGACGTCGGCGCGGTCGTGGTGGGTCACGGCGGGGATCAGCGCTTGCGCCGCCGCAAGGTTCCGCGCCGAGACCTGGGCGAAGCGGCTCATCGGCTCCTCGGTGACGGGGCCGTGGGCGGCGTGGTCCACCTCCCAATAGGCCGTGTCGCCCGTGGTGCGCGGGGGCGGGCCGCTCTCGAGATCCTCGGGGCCGAGCGTCCTGCGCCCGAGCTTGCGGGCCTGCGCCTCGAGATCGACGCCCTTCTCGAGGGCGAGGCGGCGGGTGGAGGGGCTTGCCGTGATGTCGCTCATGGCCGCCTCACCATTCCGCCGAGATGTATTGGGTTTCCATGAACTCGAGCATCCCCTCGTGCCCGCCCTCGCGGCCGAGGCCCGACTGCTTCGTGCCGCCGAAGGGCGCGGCGGGGTCCGAGACGAGGCCCCGGTTCAGGCCCACCATGCCGTAGTCGAGCCGCTCGCAGACCTGCATCGCGCGGCGGAAGTCCTTGCCGAAGACGTAGGCGACGAGCCCGTATTCCGTGTCGTTGGCGCGCCTTATCGCGTCCTCCTCGTCGGCGAAGGTCTGGATCGCGGCGACGGGGCCGAAGATCTCGTCATGGACGCAGTCGGCGGTCTCCGGCACGTTCGAGAGCACCGTCGGAGGATAGAAGAAGCCCGGCCCGTTCGGCACCGTGCCGCCGCATTCGAGCCGCGCGCCCTTGGCGAGCGCGTCGGCGACGAACTCCGCCACCTTGTCGCGCGTCTCGCGGTTGACGAGGGGACCGACATCCACCGACGGATCGGTTCCGTCGCCCACCTTCAGCGCCGACATCCGCCGGGCGAGCTTCGCCGTGAAGGCGTCGGCGAGGTCTTCGTGGACATAGATGCGGTTCGCGGCCGTGCAGGCCTCGCCGAGGTTGCGCATCTTGGCGAGCATCGTGCCGTCGATCGCGGTGTCCATGTCGGCGTCCTTCAGAACCAGCACGGGGGCGTTCCCGCCGAGTTCCATCGCGGGCTTCAGCACCTGGTCGGCGGCGGATTTCAGGAGCTTGCGCCCGACCCCGGTGGAACCCGTGAAGCTGACCACCCGCACGCGCGGATCGTGGAGCATGTGGTCCACCAGCGCGCCCGTCCTGCGCGAGGGCAGGACGTTCACGAGGCCCTTCGGCACCCCCGCCTCCTCCAGCAGCGGCATCAGCGCCAGCATCGTCAGCGGCGTCTCGGAGGCCGGTTTGATCACCACGCCGCAGCCCGCGGCGAGCGCCGGCGCGATCTTCCGCGTGCCCATGGCGGCGGGGTAGTTCCACGGCGTCACGAGGACGGCGAGGCCCGCGGGCTTGTGCTGCACGATGATCCGGGCGCCGGAGGAGGGCGCGTGCGTGATGAGGCCGTCCGCGCGCACCGCCTCCTCGGCGAACCAGCGGAAGAACTCGGCGGCGTAGGCCGCCTCGCCCCGCGCATCGGCGCCCGCCTTGCCGTTCTCGAGGGTGATCAGGTGCGCGAAATGATCGAGCCGCGCGGTCATCAGCTCCCACGCGCGGCGCAGCACCTCGGAGCGTTCGCGCGGCTTGCGCGTCGCCCAGTCCGCCATGGCGCGCTCGGCCGCGTCGAGGGCCGCGTCGGCGTCGGCGATGTCGGCGGAGGCGACGGAGGCGAGCACCTCCTCGGTCGCGGGATTGATGACGTCGAAGCGCTCGGTCGTGCTGCGCCATTCGCCGTCGATGTAGAGGTCGGTGTAGTCCATGAGAGGCACTCCGTCGGTCAGAGCAGGTGGCGGAGCGGTTGCTCCATCCGGCCCGCGAAGTCGGTGAGAAGCCGGATCGCCGCGCTTGCGTCGAAACCCGCCGCGGGGCATTCCAGCGTGATGCAGAGACCGTCGCCGTCCCGGGTGATGGTCAGGACGGGGATGGTTTCGGCGCCCATGGCCACGGTCGAGATCGGCGTGCCGCGCAGGTCGCGGACGAGGAGGGCAGGAGTCTCGTCCGACGCGGTGACGGACGACAGCCTGCGTCCGGGCGGCACCGCGAAGGCCTGCGCGGCGCCGAAGCGCTCGACGGCCACGGCAACGCCGCCGTCCGCGCCGAGGCTCGCCCCCGCGAGACCCGCGAGCACCGCGTCCGCGTGGAGGCCGTGCTCCTCGGCCCAGGGCGCGAACTCCGACAGTCCGTCCCGCGCGCAGGCGGCCGTCAGGCGCCGCGGCAATGCGGAGGGCGTGGCCGCCGGGGCGGCGGCAGGCATCGCACGCAAGGCCTCGAGGTCCGCGACGTGGAAGGGCTGCGGATGGCCGGCCTCGGCGAGGCGGTTCAGGTCGAGCCCCTGTTCCAGCGCCAGCCGCCGCGCCTTGGGCGAGGCGAGGATGCGGCCGCCGCGCGCGGCGGCGGCTTTCGGTGCCGCTTCGGCCTTCCGCGGCGCCGGGGCAGCCTCGGCCACCGTGTGCGCCGGGGCAGGGGCGCCGCCGTCCTTCCGCGACCGGGCGACGGGTGCCTCCGGCTTCTTGTCCGTGATGATCGCGACCGGATCGCCGACCGGCACCTCCTCCCCAGCCTGGGCGAGCGTCGCGGCCAGCCATCCCTTGCGGCCCGCCTCGACCTCCATGGTGCTCTTGTCGGTCTCCACCTCGAAGAGGATGTCCTCGGCGGAAACCTCGTCGCCGGGCGCCTTCAGCCAGTTCACGAGGAGGCCCGTGTCCTGCGCCATGCCGAGCTGGGGCATGGTGACGGCATGACCCTCGGGCAGGTCGCCGGTGGCATCGCCGACAGGTTCGGGGTCCGGCGCTGCGGGGGGCGGGCCGCCGTCTTCCCCGGCGCTGTCCGAGATGCGGGCGATCACCCTGCCGACGGGAACGTCCTCCCCCTCGCCGTAGCAGACGCCCACGAGGAATCCGTCCGCCGGGCTCTCGACCTCCATGACCGCCTTGTCGGTCTCGACCTCGAAGAGGGCGTCGCCCCGCGCCACGGGATCGCCGGGTGATTTCAGCCACGACACGATGCGCCCCGCGTCCTGCGCCATGCCGAGTTGGGGCATGGTCACGTCATGCGGCCTGAAACCGGAGGTTTCGTCATGCGGCATGGATGAGCTCCCCGGCGCAGAGCCTGCGGGCGTTCTCCGCCACGGCCTCCGGCGTCGGCACCGTGAGGTCCTCGAGCGCCGGGCTGAAGGGCACGGGCACGTCCATCGCCCCCATCCTGAGGACCGGCGCGTCGAGGTGGTAGAACGCCTTCTCGTTCAGGCGCGCGGCGATCTCGGCTGTGACGCCGTAGCTCTGGTGGCCCTCGTCGATCACGATGGCCCGCGAGGTCTTCCTGACGCTCTCGAGCAGCGTCGTCTCGTCGAGAGGCACGATCGTGCGCGGGTCGATCACCTCGGCGTCGATTCCGTCTTGTGCAAGAATGGCCGCCGCCTTCTCCGCCACCTGGACCATCGACGAGGTGGCGATCAGCGTGATGTCGCGCCCCTCGCGCTTCACGTTCGCCTGCCCGAAGGGGATCAGGTATTCCTCCTCGGGCACCGGCGCCTTGTCCTGGTACATGAGCTTGTCCTCGAAGATCACGACCGGGTTGTTGTCCCGGATCGCGGTCTTCATCAGGCCCTTCGCCTCGTAGGCCGAGGACGGCAGGGCGACCTTCAGGCCCGGGACATGCGCCACCAGCGCCTGGAGCGACTGGCTGTGCTGCGCGGCCGAGCGCCGCGTCGCGCCGAGGTTCGTGCGCAGCACCATCGGCACCGTCAGCTTGCCGCCCGACATGTAGTGCTGCTTGGCCGCCTGGTTGCAGAGCTGGTCCATCACCAGGTAGAGGAAATCCCCGAACATCAGGTCCACGACGGGCCGCGCCCCCGTCATCGCGGCCCCCACCGCGATGCCGACGAAGCCCGGCTCCGAGATCGGCGTGTCGATGACGCGTCCGGTGCCGAATTCCTCCACGAGACCGGACAGCACCTTGAAGGGCGTGCCGGCCTCGGCCACGTCCTCGCCGAGGATGAAGACCGTGGGGTCGCGCCGCATCTCCTCGGCGAGCGCCTCGTTCACGGCCTGGGACAGGGTGATCTCTCGCATCGCGCTCTCTCCTCAATCCGCGAAGACGTGCATGTCGACCTCGTGGGCCGGCGGGTAGGGCGCCTTCTCGGCGTAGGCGACGGCGTCCGCCGCGTCGCCGGCGATCTCGGCGTTCATCGCCTCGATCTCCTCCTCGGTGGCGATCCCCTCCGAGACGAGGAAGGCGCGGAAGCGGCTGATCGGGTCGCGGTTCTCCTTCCAGTCGCGCTCCTCGTCCTTCGAGCGGTAGTATTCGCGGTTGATGTCGCCGACGTGGTGGCCGTGGTAGCGGTAGGTCATCAGCTCC